>NZ_JBHJUK010000004.1:0-54065 GCF_042266225.1 Kitasatospora sp. NPDC056181 | reverse complement strand
ACAACCAGGCCCGGCCGTCACCGCGCGATGCCGTCGGGCGACGCCATCACCTGCCAGTCGTCACCTGCCGGTCGTCACCAGCCGGTCGTCTCCGGCCGGAGGGTGGCGGTCAGCAGGCGGCCGCCAGCTCGGCGGCCGGGCCGGGCGGGGGAGCCTCGCCGCGCTCGGCCGCCCGGAGCCGGGCTATCAGCTCCTCGCGGGCCCGTGCCACCCGGGAACGGACGGTGCCGACCGGGCAGCCGGCCACCTCGGCGGCCTCGGCGTAGCTGAGCCCGACCACCTGGGTGAGCACGAACGCCTCCCGGCGCTGCGCGGGCACCCGGTCGAGCAGGTCCCCGAGCGCGACCCCGTCCTCGAACCCGGAGGCGGGCGCGGTGCCCTGCCGCTCGGCGGCCTCCTGCCAGTCCGGCAGGGCGGCGCAGCGCGGCCGGGCGGCGGCCGTCCGGTAGCGGTCGATGACGGTCCGCCGGGCGATCGACAGCAGCCAGGTCCGGGCCGAGGAGCGGCCGGCGAACCCGGGCAGGCTGCGCAGGGCGCGCAGGAACGTCTCCTGTGCGAGGTCGTCGGCCGACTGCACGTCGGTGAGGTGGGCGACGAACCGCCACACGTCCCGCTGGGTGGCCCGGACGAAGGCCTCGACATCGGCCGCCCGGCCTTCCCGGGCGGACAGGGCCAGCGCCGTCAGCTGTTCGTCATCCACGTCGGCCTCCCCGGGCGGCGGCTGCGGTCGCGCCCACCCGGCCGGTCCGCCGCGCCGGGCGATGCGGGACGATGGTCGGATGAGATGCGTCCAGTTCCGCACCGCTCTTTCCGCCCGCATCGACGGTGAGCCGGCCGGTCTGCCGGACCGGCGGCTGGACAAGCACGTGGCCCGGTGCGGGGCCTGCCGGGAGTGGCTGGACCGCGCTGAACGGTTGCGCGGTGCGGTGACGGGAGCCGGGGCCGGAGGCCCGTCGGCGGACTGGTCGGCGAAGCTCCTCGCGAGCCTCGGCGGGCAGGGCCTCGGCGGGCAGGGCGTCGGAGCGGACGGGTCCGCGGCGGCCGGCCGTCCCGGGCAGGGGAGCGGCGGGCCGGTGCGGTAGGACGGTGGCGCCGGAGCAGGCCGGTGCGCCGTCGTGGTCAGGCATGGAAGGTCCTGAGGGGAGGGCTGGGAGCGGTGCCGCTGCGGGCGACACGCTCGGCGTCGGTGGGGCCGGCCCGTACGCGGTGGCGCCCCGGCGGGGGCGTCGGCGTACGCGGACCCGGGCCCTGGCGGCGTGGCCGATCGGCCACGGCACGGCGCAGGGCGACCTGCCCACCGCGCAGCGGACGCCGGTGTCGGCATCGGGTGTCGGACGGCGGGCGCGTCAGCAGACGGGGGCGGCGTACGGCGGGCCGCGGCGGATCAGGGCGTGCGAGAGCAGCACCAGCCGTGGCGGGCGCACCCGGTGGGCTGCGGGTCCGGGCGGGACCGGCGGCCGGTAGCCGTGCGGCCGGGACCAGAGGGCGAGCAGGGGAGCGAGGAGCACTCCCGCCAGCACGGCGCCGAGCGCGCCGAGCAGCTCGAACAGCCGGGCCAGCGCCGTCTCGCCGCGCCAGAGCAGCAGGGCGCAGGCGAGCGCGGCGAGCAGATGGGCGGCGATCATCCCGGCGGACATGCCGTGTGCCGCCATGTCGTGACCGGACATCCCCGAACCACCGGGCATCCCCGCCCCGCCCGACAGCCCCGTGCCGCCGGACCCGCCCGGCATCCCGGGCATGCCGGCCATCCCGGGGTCGGCGGCCCCGGCGGGACCGGCGGACGCGGTGCCACCGTGCGCGGCCAGGTGGTGCGCCCCGGCCGACGGCCGGAGGTCCCCGGTCGGCGGGACGTCGGGATCGATGCCGGCCATCCGGGCCAGGTCGGCCGGCGAGAGCCCGGCGGGCGCCCGGTCCGGGTTGCAGAGCAGGAGCGCCGCCCAGTCCGTCGGAGCGAGTCGCACGAGTCCGTTGCCGGAGGCGAGCGCCCCGGCCTGCTCGAACGTCAGGTGCAGCGCGGTCTGCGCCGCCACCATCCAGGCGCTGATCAGCCCCGGGCCGCGCCGCCGTCCGGCGAGCAGCCAGGTGAAGCCGAGGGTGACCGCGAACGCGCCCGCGAGCACCGGCGCGGAGACCCCGGAGCCGGCCATGGCGACGTGCGCCGTGGCGGCCAGCGCCACGCAGAGCGCGGCGAAGACCACGGCGCGCAGCGAGCGGATCCGGTCGGTCATCACGATGACACTCATCGTCGCACCCGCCTCGCCCGGTCCGTACCGCCCCCTCGGGTATTGGCCGGTTCCGCCCCGTGAGAGCATGCCCGGCCCCGAACGCGCCGGATGCCCCGCACACCCCTGACGTCCCGTCCGTTCCGCTCGCCCGCCCCTGCCGGACCGCGGACCGCGCCTTCACACCCTCCGGCGCCGGGCGGCCGGCCCGGTACCCCGCCCCGGTACCGCCCCGGCTCCTCCCCCCGGGCGGTGCTCTTCACGGTCCCCGGCGGTAGAGGCGGTTCGTACGGTTGCCGGGGCCCGGGTTGTCCGTTCCGGCACGGGACCGGCGTCCGGACCCGCCCGTACCGTTCGGGCACCGTGCGGCGCAGCGCCGCCGGTCGGGCGGCCGGCCCGGAGCCGGCGGGGAACGGAGAGGCGGGCCGGCCGGTGCACTGGCTCATTCACGACTACCGCGAGGACGACCTCGCGGCGGTGGTCCACTTGATCGACACCACGGCCGGGCTGGGCCAGGAGTCGGTGTTCTCCCTCGCGGAGTGCATCGGCGCGCTGACCTCCCGCCAGCCCGCCGTGGTCGCCGTCCACCAGGGCGAGCCGATCGGCGCCGCGCTCGCCACCGTGGCGGGCGAGCGCGCCTGGGTGATGCGCATCGCGATCGCCCCGGGCTGGCGAGGCCGCGGCCTGGCCAGCGCGCTGCTGCGCGAGCTGGAGCGCCGGCTGGTGGCCTGCCGGGTGCGCCGCATCGCGTACGTGCTGCCGGAGGAGGAGCTGCTCGGCGAGGGCCTGCACAACGCCGGCTACACCCGCCGCCCGGCGGCCGCCTACTTCGAGAAGGACGAGCCGCCGGCCGGCGCGGCCGGCGGGCTGCTGGAGGAGCTGGGCGGCCGGCTGCTGCCCGGCGACCTCTGGGCCAAGGTGGCCGGCATGGAGACCGAGAAGAACCTGATCGAGCGCCGGGTGGTCCTCCCGCTCGCCGAGCCGGAGCGGGCGGCCCGGCACGGCGTGCGCCCGCCGCGGGCGATCGCGCTGTTCGGGCCGCCCGGGACCGGCAAGACCACCTTCGCCCGGGCGATCGCCTCCCGGCTGGGCTGGCCGTTCGTCGAGCTGCTGCCGTCCCGGCTGGCCGACGAGGGCAACCTGGCGGCCGCGCTGCGCGACGCCTTCGCCCGGATCGGGCGACTGGAGCGGGCGCTGGTCTTCATCGACGAGGTGGAGGAGATCGCCCCGGTCCGCACCGAGGGTGCCCAGGGCGGCATGCACGGCGTCACCAACGAGTTGCTGAAGCTCATCCCCGGCTTCCGCGAGGGTGAGGAGCGGCTGCTGGTCTGCGCCACGAACTCGATCCGCTCGCTGGACCCGGCCTTCCTGCGCCCCGGCCGCTTCGACTACCTGATCCCGATCGGCACCCCCGACGCGGCCGCCCGGGCCGCGATCTGGTCCCGGTACGCCGCGGGCCGGGCGGACGTGGACCTCGATGCGCTGGTCGGCGCGAGCGAACTCTTCACTCCGGCCGACATCGAGCACGCCGCCCGGGTGGCCGCCCAGTCCGCGTTCGAGCGGGACCTCGTCGCACCGGACGGCGCCCCGGCGGGCGGCAGCGATTCGTACGGCGCCCCGGCGGGCGGTACGGACGGCGGCGCCTCCGGGGACGACGGCGCGAGCACCGCCGACTACCTGGCGGCCATCGCCCAGGCCCGGCCGACCGTCACCCCGGCGATGATCGAGGAGTTCGGCGCGGACATCACCTCGCACGCCAGGGTCTGAAAGTCCTTCCGTATGACGATAGTTGCGGTTTGACACGATCCCTGTCGGTGCTGACTAAATGTGGGAACCGACAGGACAGGAGGCCCCGGCATGGGCACAACGACCGCATCCGACGCCCCCGCCGCCGACCTCGCCGACCCCCGCTTCTGGCAACTGCCGGCCCCCGACCGTGCCGCCGCCTTCGCCGAACTGCGCCGGCTGCCCGGCCCGGTGTACTTCGGCGAGCGGGCGGCGGGCGGCCGGTCCGGCGGCCGGGGCTTCCACGCCCTCGTCCGCCACGCCGACGTGGTCGAGGCCAGCCGCACCCCCGCCGTCTTCCTTAGCGGTCCCGGCGTCACCACCCCCGAACCCGCCCGCTGGGTCCGGTTCCTGTTCGGCGACTCGATGGTCAACCTGGACGACCCACGCCACGCCCAGCTGCGCCGGATCGTCTCCCGCGCCTTCACCCCGCGCCTGATCGCCCGGGTCGAGGACGACATCCGCGAGGTGGCCGCCCGCCTGGTCGACCGGGTGGAGCGGGAGCGGCCCGAGGACTTCGTCACCTCGGTCGCCGCCGAGCTCCCGTTCCAGGTGATCTGCAACATGATGGGCATTCCCGAGGAGCCGCGGCGCGCCATCCTCGACCAGGTCAACCACGCCTCCGAGCACACCGGCGTGGCCCGCCCGCTGCGCAGCCGGCTCCGGATGCCCGGACGCGGGCTGCGGGCGCTCGCCCGGATGCAGGGCATGGTCGCCGACCTCGGCCGCGAACGCCGCCGCCGCCCCACCGACGATCTGGTGTCCGCCCTGGTCACCGCCGACGTCGACGGCCGTCGGCTGACCGGGCGGGAGCTCGGCGCCTTCTTCTCCCTGCTGCTGGTGGCCGGCGTCGAGACCACCCGCAACGCGCTCGCCCACGGTCTGCACCTGCTCACCGCCCACCCCGCGCAGCGCGCCCTGCTGGTCGGCGACCTCGACCGCCACCTCGGCGGCGCGGTGGACGAGATCGTCCGCCACGCCACCCCGATCATCCAGTTCCGCCGCACCCTGGCCGTCGACCACCGGCTCGGCGGCCCCGACGGGCCCCTGCTGCGCGCGGGGGAGAAGGTGGTGCTCTACTTCGGCTCCGCCAACCGCGACGAGGCCGTCTTCGCCGAACCGGACGCCTTCGACATCACCCGCAGCCCCAACCCGCACCTCGGCTTCGGCGGCGGCGGCCCGCACTACTGCCTCGGCGCGCACCTCGCCCGGCAGGAGATGAAGGTGCTCTACCGCGAGCTGTTCACCCGCCTGCCCGAGGCCCGCTCGGTCGGCGAACCGGAGCTGGTCCCGTCCAGCTTCGACAACCGCGTCCGCGCCCTGCGGTTCGCGTTCTGACACCGCGCCGGGATTCCTTCGATCCCGGGCCGGGGCCTCTCCGATCCCGGGCCGGGGTCCTTCGTCCCGGTGCAGGGAGGGGCAGAGCCACGAGCGCCCGCCGACACCGTCCCCCGGGCCTTCGCGCCGGTTCGCCGCGCCGGCGCGCTCACGGCTACTCGGCGGGCTCCCAGACCGCGTTGTCGTGCGCGAACAGCACCCGGCGCGGCGTGAACTGCGCCAGCCGGTCGACCCACGCCCGGTAGCCGGGCAGCGGCGGCGCGACGCCCTCGCGGGCCGCCCGCCGGGCCAGCACCGCCGAGCCGTACTCGGAGGCGAAGTCGTAGGCCTGGCCGGCCAGGACCACCGCGCCGCCGTCCGGTTGCTCGACCACCAGCGACTGGTGCCCGGCGGTGTGCCCGGGGGTCGGCACCACCCGTACGCCCGGCCAGACCTCCGCCTCGCCGTCCAGCTCGCGGTAGACCGCGCCCGGGAAGTCCACCAACGCGTCGAAGGTGTAGTCGCCGCGCCGGGCCGTCGCCAGCTCCACCGCCTGCACCAGCACCGGCGTGCCCGCCAGCAGCGGGTTGCCGCCGCAGTGGTCGAAATGGAGGTGGCAGTTGACGACCAGGTCGATGTCGGCGAGCGCGACCCCGGCAGCCGCGAGCGCCTCCGGCAGCGGCCGCCGGACCGGCCGGTAGTGGGCCTCCGTCTCCGGGTCGGCGGTCTCCGGGTCGCCACCGCCCATCCCGGTGTCGAAGAGCAGCAGCCCCTCCGGCCGCCGCACCAGGTAGGCGAGGACCGGCTCGACGCGCGGCTCGGGCCCGCCGGCGGTGGGTCCGCCCGCGTTCGGACAGCCCGTCTCGGACGCGGGACGGACGAAGTGGCCGAGGTCGAGACGGCGGACGGTGCTCTGCATGGCGTGGCCTCCCTGTGCCGGTCCGGGGGCTGCGGCCGGCCCCCGCCGTTCGCACCCTATCCGCCGCCCGGGAGGCCGCGGCCGGAAAGGCGTGCGCCCCCGGCCCGCCCGACGCACAGGCCCGCCCGACGCACAGGCCCGCCCGACGCACAGGCCCGCCGGACGCGCAGGCCCGCCGGACGCGCAGGCCCGCCCGACGCACGGGCCCGCGCCGCCCTGCACGGCCCGCGCCGTGGTGTACGGCCGGGCCGGGCCGGACCGCCCGCCGGCTGCGGCCTCGGCGGCCGTTCCGCCCCGACCCCGCGGGCCGTCCGGCGGATGACCGTCGCCGCCGCGACGCTGCCGGTTGCAGGTGGCGGGCGTCACGGCGAACTCCTGAGAAGCGGAGCAGAATGCGGACATGACAGAGCGTCCGATGCCCCCGTCCGACCAGCCCGCCCCGTCCGACCAGCCCGCTCCGGACGACGGGCCTGGCCCGCACGACGGGCCGACCGCGCACGCCTGGGCCGCCCTCGGCGGGTCGGCCGGGCTGCTGGAGCGGGTCTCCTTCCACGGGCCCGACGGCGTCCTGCCCGCCCGGCTCCCCGTCCGGCAGCTGGCCCGGGCCACCGTCGCGGCCTGCTCGCTGGCCGCCGCGGAGCTGTCCGCGCTGCGGGGCACCGGCGCCGTCCCCGAGGTGTCGATCGACCAGGGTGCCGTCGCCACCGCCTTCGTCAGCGAACGCCATCTCCGGATCGACGGTCGCACGCCGGTCAGCTTCGCGCCGCTCTCCGGTTTCTGGCCGGCCGCCGACGGGTGGGTGCGCACCCACGCCAACTACCCGCACCACCGGGCCCGCCTGCTCGGCGCCCTCGGGCTGCCCGCCGACACCGGACCCGAGCAGCTCGCCGGGACGCTGCGCGACCACCCGGCCTCCTGGATCCAGGAGCGCGCGTACGAGGCGGGGGCGCTTGCCGTCGCCGTCGTGCCGCCGGGTGACACCACCCACCCCCTGGTGGAGGTCCGGGTGGTCGGCGAGACGGCCGCCCGTCCGCTGGCCGCCGCACCGCTGCCCGCCGCCGGCGTCCGCGTCCTCGACCTCACCCGCGTGATCGCCGGCCCCGTCGCCACCCGCACCCTCGCGCTGCTCGGGGCCGACGTCCTGCGCATCGACCCGACCCGGCTGCCGGAGGCCGAGGACGCCCACGCCGACACCGGCTTCGGCAAGCGCTCCACCCGCCTCGACCTCGCCGACCCGGCCGGCCGCGCCGCCTTCGAGGAGCTGCTCGCCACCGCCGACGTCGTCGTCACCGGCTACCGTCCCGGTGCCCTCGACGCCCACGGCCTCGCCCCCGAGGCCCTGCTCGAACGCCGGCCCGGCCTGATCGTCGCCCAGCTCAACGCCTGGGGCTGGTCCGGGCCCTGGGTCGGGCGCCGCGGCTTCGACAGCCTGGTCCAGGCGGGCGTCGGCATCGCGGTCACCGAGGCCGGTGACGGTGACGACGCCGCTGACGGCGGTGCCGGCGTGCCAGGCGGCCGACCCCCCGGAGTGCTGCCCGCGCAGGCCCTCGACCACGGCACCGGCTACCTGATCGCCGCCGGCGTCCTGCGCGCGCTCACCGAGCAGCGCACCGGCCGCCCCGGCGGCCGCCACCTGCGCTACTCCCTGGCCGGCACCGCCTCCTGGCTCCAGCACGGCATCACGCCCGCCGCACCGCTGGACGACCGGCCGTACGAGCCCGAGCGGTGGATCACCGAGACCGGCTCGCCGTACGGCGTGCTGCGCCACGCCCTGTCCCCGGTCGCGTACGCGGGCGGCCCCACCGACTGGGCCCGCCCGCCGGGCCGCTGGGGGACGGACGCGCCGGCCTGGCTGTGACAGGCGGTGCAGCACCGGTGGCCAGGCGGACCAGCTCCGGTGGCCAGGCGCTGCAGCACCGGTGACCGGGCGGTGCAGCACCGAGGGACCGCCCGGCGCCGGCGCTGTCGGTGTGATCTGGCAGCATCCCTGACATGCCTGCACACGCCACCGACTTCACCTGGTTCGACGAGCGCTACCCCGAGCTCGCCGAGGCCTACTGCCTGACGCACGTCCAGGGGATCTCCGCCGACGAGCTGCTGCGCCGGTTCGACGCCGCCCCGGGCCGTTCGGTCACCGGCCTGGCGGCGGTGGTCCAGGCCTGGGAGACGTTCGACGACGGCGAGGACGAGCACGCCCCGGACGGCGACGAGGACCTGATGCTCGTCGCCGTCACCGAGTTCGACGGCTGGGCCGTCGCGGTCGAGGTCAACGGCTACCTGGGCTCGCTGTGGGACGCGCTGCCGCGGCTCGCCGAGGGCACCCGACTGGTCTCGCACTTCCGCAACTGCAACGCGGTGGACAGCTTCCACTGGCAGGAGGGGGCGGCGAACCGGCTGCACTTCGAGCCGCTCTTCCCCACCCAGCGCGACGGCGAGGACGCCGAGGCCCCGGGGATCGCTGAGCTGCTCGCGCACTGCGGCTTCGACCTCACCGACGACGAGCACGCGGACGCGGCGCCGGACCCGGCCCCGGATGCCGTCGGCGCCGGGCCCCGGCTGCACACCGAGGCGGCGTTCGCGCTCGCCGAGCGGCTGACCGACGTCCGCCTCACCCCGGAGCGCCTGGACGCGGCCGGCTTCCGGCTCGGCTACGCCCCCGTGCCGTAGTCCCCGGCTCCCCGGCTTCCCGACCCGGGCCCGGCGGTTCCCGGTGTCAGACGCCGGACGGGATCCGCTTGGCCTGGGAGTGGATCCGGAAGGCCGTGATGATCTCGATCAGGCCCAGGAACAGCAGCCAGCACCCGGCCAGTACGGTCAGCGCGGTGATCGACCCGACCGGCCAGACGATCAGCAGCACGCCCGCCAGGGTGTTGGCCGCGCCGGCGAAGGCCTGCCAGCCGCGGGCGGGCATGGCCTCGTCGGAGATCGCGGCGACGAGCTGGGTGATGCCCCGGAACAGCCAGCCGATGCCGATCCAGATCGCCAGCAGCAGCACCGACCGGGCGGCGTCGCGGAAGCAGAGCAGACCGAGCAGGACGCAGATCGCGCCGCTGATGAAGGCCAGCACCCGCATCGCGGTGGTGGCGTGCGTGCCGAAGGCGGCGACCAGCTGCACGATCCCGATGATCAGCAGGTAGAGGCCGAACAGCACGCCCACCACGAGGAGGGTCTGCTTGGGCCAGACGAAGACGACGATCCCGAGGGCGAGCGAGGCGAGCCCGGCGAACAGCAGCACCTGCCAGGCGGCCTTGGCGAGCTGTGCGAGCGGGCCCTGGACCGGGGAACCGTTGGGGGTGATGATCGGGGAGACCACGGTGGCGTACTCCTGACGGGTGACGGACGTGGGCCCGGGCGGGGGGCGGCCCTGGCCGGGCGTCGGCCTGAAGGGGCGTCGGCCCGCGGCGGGCGTGGGCCTCGGACAGGTGGCGCTCTCATGATCGTCACGGAAGGGTCGGGCCGCCCGCCGGGTACGCCCGTTCGAGTGGCGGGGTCGCAGGGGGAACTGATCTCCCCTCAGTCGCTCCGCGGACACCCTCTGCTCATGCGCTGTCGATATCATCCGGCGATATGACTTCTGAAGGGTGGGGGACCCCTCCGGTCGAGCCCATCGGCCAGCACTACATCGTCTGCGGCGGCAACGCGCTCGCCCACCGCCTGATCGTCGAACTCGTGGAGCACTACGAGGTCCCGGTGGTGGCGCTGGTACCGGACCGCACGCGCGAACACGCGCCGCAGATCGAACGGCTGCCCGGGGTGGCGGCCGTGGTCGAGTCCGGCAGCATCACGGAGGAGGCGCTGCGCGCCGTCCGGGTGGAGACCGCCCGCGGGATCGCCCTGGTCGACGGCAGCGACCAGGAGAACATCCACGCCGCGCTGACCGCCCAGGACCGCAACCCCGACATCCGCATCGTGCTGCGGATGTTCAACCAGCGGCTCGGCGAGAACATCGAACGGCTGCTGAGGAACGGCGCCGCGCTCTCCGGCTCCGCCACCGCCGCACCCGCCTTCGCCGCGGCCGCGCTCTCCCGCCCCAACTCCGTCCAGGTCGGGGACCGCTTCCTGCACATCGCCTACGACGACGACATCGACCCGGGCCGGATCTGCATCGTCGCCGACCAGATCGACCGGCAGGACGTCAGCCGGATCCGGCTGCTGCCCGAGCAGGAGGGCGACTCGGCCCCCTTCGTCCGGCTGGCCTCCGAGTTCGGCGACGACGGCCCGGTCCGGAGGGCCGACGGGGGAGTGCCCGCGCAGCGGGGGCAGGGGGCGGAGCCGGATCAGGGGGCGGGGCCCGGGCCGGAGCCGGATCCCGAGGAGGCCGGCGGGGTGGCCGCACTGCAGACCCTGCCCAGCGAACCACCGGTCCGGATCTCCTGGGCGCGCCGACTGCGCTGGCGGTTACTCGACACCCTGCGCTTCTTCACCAGCGCCCGGCTCCGGCTGGTGCTGATCACCGCGCTCGCGGCGGTGCTGATGGCCTTCGGAGTGCTCTGGTACCTCAACCGGGACTTCGGCTGGTCGCTCTACGTCGCGCTGCTCGACCTGGCGGGCGCGGCCCAGCCCGACCAGCCCTCCGACGCGGCCTCGGGCGCTGGCACCGGCGGCCTCTGGCAACGGGTCGCCCAGGTGGTGATCACCTTCTGCGGCATCACCTTCGCGCCGGTCGCCACCGCCATCATGGTCGAGGTGCTCGGCTCCGGCCGGCGCGGCCAGCCCCGCAACCCCGGGGCGGGCACCCGGGACCACGTCATCGTGGCCGGCCTGGGCAACGTCGGCACTCGCGTCGTCGCCCAGCTCCACGGCCTGGGCGTGCCGGTGGTGGGCCTGGAGCGGGACCCGCAGGCCCGCGGCATCTCCGCGGTCCGCGCACTCGGCGTGCCGGTGGTCGTCGACGACGGCCCGCTGGCGGAACAGCTGCGCCGGGCCCGGCTGAAGCACAGCCGGGCGGTGGTCGCGGTCAGCGGGGACGACGCCACCAACCTGGAGGCCGCGCTGGAGGCCCGCGCCGGCCGGCCCGACGTGCGGGTGGTGGTCCGCCTGTTCGACGACAACTTCGCCCGCCACGTGTACGCGACGCTGGACAACGCCGCCTCCCGGTCGACGTCCTACCTGGCCGCGCCGGCCTTCGCCGCCGCCCTGATGGGGCGCGAGGTGCTGGGCACGCTGTCGGTGTTCCGGCACGTGCTGCTGATCGCCGAACTGCGTGCCGACGAGGGAGGCGGCCTGGTCGGGATGAACCGGCACGACCTGGAGGACCCGGGCGGCGTCCGCGTGGTCGCCGTCCGCCTGGCCGCCAGCCCGCAGACCTACCGGTGGAGCTACCCCGACCGCACCCGTGCCCTCGCGCCCGGCGACCGGATCGTGGTGGCCGCGACCCGCAGCGGTCTGGCCCGGCTCAACACGGCGCTGGTGAGCGAGGAGTGACGGGCGGGGCCGGGGCGCGGCGGACCGAGGCGCGGCGGACCGGGAGCGGCCCCGGCCGTGGGACGGCCGGCGCCCGGTGGCTCCGGCTGCTCCGGGGAGCGGGCAGTCCGGGCGGGCGGCTCGCGGTCGTGAAGGCGCCCGGCGAACGGACGGCGCCCGGCGGACGGCAGCCGAGAAGCCTGCCGGCCGCCGTCCGCTACCCGTGACCGGTCAGCGGTGGGTGAAGGAGGCCGGCCGCTTCTCGGCGAAGGCGGCCATGCCCTCCTTCTGGTCGGCCGTCGCGAACGCCGCGTGGAACAGGCGGCGTTCGAAGCGGACGCCCTCGGCGAGGGTGGTCTCGAAGGAGCGGTTCACGCTCTCCTTCATCATGATGGCGGCCGGGGCCGACATCGCGGCGACCTTCTCGGCGACGGCCAGCGCCTCGGCGAGCAGCTGGTCGGCCGGGACGATCCGGGAGACCAGGCCGGCCCGCTCGGCCTCCTCGGCGCCCATCATCCGGCCGGTCAGGCAGAGCTCCATCGCCTTCGCCTTGCCGACCGCGCGGGTCAGTCGCTGCGAGCCGCCGATGCCCGGGATGACGCCGAGCTTGATCTCCGGCTGCCCGAACTTCGCGGTGTCCGCGGCGAGCAGGATGTCGCAGAGCATCGCCAGCTCGCAGCCGCCGCCCAGCGCGAAGCCGGCCACCGCCGCCACCACCGGCTTGCGCAGCTCGCCGAGCCGGTCCCACGGGCCCAGCCAGTCGTCCAGGTAGACGTCGGGGAAGCGGTTGCCCTGCATCTCCTTGATGTCGGCGCCGGCCGCGAAGGCCTTCTCCGAGCCGGTGATCACGAGACAGCCGATCTCCGGGTCGCGGTCGAAGGCGGTGGCGGCCGCGACGACCTCGTTCATCAGCCGGGTGTTCAGCGCGTTGAGCGCCTCCGGCCGGTTGAGGGTGATCAGCCCGACCCGGCCCTTGCGCTCGACCAGGATCGTCTCGTAGGTCTCGGTGGTCTCGGTCATCGCCGTTGACTCCCATTTCCGCTGCTCGGCACCGTGCACGGTGCGCCCTGACCGCCCAACAATCTCCGAAGCACCCCCGCTCGCGCCAGTCTTGCCATGCGAGACGGTCGTCACGGGCGGCACCGCCGCCGCGGTCCGGCACCGCCGCCGCGGTCCGGCGCCGCCGTGCGGGGCCGGACCGCCGGGCCCGGTCAGGCCAGGCCCAGCTCGTCGTCCCCGCGCGGCGCGAAGTGACGGGCGACCTCCGCCTCCGACACCCCGGCGAGGTCGGCGGGCGACCAGCGCGGGTTGCGGTCCTTGTCCACCACCTGGGCGCGGATCCCCTCGACCAGGTCGTGCCCGGCCAGGGCCGCGCAGGAGATGCGGTACTCCTGGTCCAGCACCGCCTCCAGCGACGGCAGCGTGCGGGCCCGGCGCAGCGCGGCGAGCGTGACCTTGACGGCCGTCGGCGAGTTCCCGAGCACCTGCTCGGCGGCCTCCTTGGCCTCCGGGAGCCCGGTGTCCAGCAGCCGCGCGACGATCTCCTCGGCGGTGTCGGCGCCGTAGCAGGCGTCGATCCACGCCCGCTGCGCGGCGAGCGCGGCGGGCGGCGCGGCCTCGGCGTGGGCGGTGACGGCGGCGGTGACCGCGGCCGCGGCCCCGACGGCCGGCCCGGCGAGCCGCGCGGTCAGGTCCGCGAGCAGCGCGGGGATCCGCGCCGAGTGGACGAAGTGGTCCGCGAAGCCGCAGAGCAGCGCGTCCCCGGGGCCCATCGAGGCGGACGTGAGGCCGAGGTGCGTGCCCAGCCCGCCCGGGGCGCGGGCCAGGAGCCGGCTGCCGCCGACGTCCGGCACCAGGCCGATCCGGGTCTCCGGCATCGCCACGGTGGAGCGCTCGGTGACGATCCGCACGGCGCCGTGGGCGGAGAGGCCGACGCCGCCGCCCATGGTGATGCCGTCCATCACCGCGACGTACGGCTTCGGGTAGCGGGCGATCAGCGCGTTGAGCCGGTACTCGTCGCGGAAGAACGCCCGCGAACCGGCCCCGCCGGCCTTGGCGTCCTCGTGGATCGCCCGGATGTCCGCGCCGGCGCAGAGCCCGCGCTCGCCGGCGCCGGTCAGCACCACGGCCCGCACGGTGTCGTCCGCCGCCCACTCCTCCAGCGCCGCGTGGACGGCCGTGATCATGCCGTGCGTCAGCGAGTTGAGCGCCCGCGGCCGGTCGAGCACGATCCGCCCGACGCCGCCGTCCTGGTGGACCAGCACCTCTGCACCCATCGGGCCCGCTCCCGTTCCTCGTCGCCGCTCGTTCCGAAGATCCTCGCCGCCCACCGTACTAGGACCCGTCCCGGACGGGCGGACCCGTCCCGGACGGGCGGAGGGGCGGCACCGGCCACCGGTACCGCCCCTGCGCCCAACGGGTTCTCCGTGTCCGGGCCCGCCGCCGCGCCGGCCGCTACGGCGCGACCCGGCCGGTGACCTCGCCGAAGCCGATCACCGCGCCGTCCGGGCCGGGGGCGGTGGCGGTGATGGTGACCTCGTCCCCGTCCTCCAGGAAGGTGCGGGTGGTGCCGTCGGGGAGCTTGACCGGCTCCTCGCCGTTCCAGGTGAGCTCGATCAGTGCGCCGCGGGTCTCCGGGGCGGGGCCGGAGACGGTGCCCGAGGCGAAGAGGTCGCCGGTGCGCAGGGAGGCGCCGTTCACCGTCATGTGGGTGAGCTGCTGCGCCGCCGTCCAGTACATCGAGGCGAACGGCGGGCGGGAGACCGGGTGCCCGTTCAGGCGGACCTCCATTGCCAGGTCCAGGCCCCAGGGTTCGCCGCCCCGGTCGTCCAGGTAGGGGAGCGGCTCGACGTCCCGGGCCGGCGGGGTGACCCGGGCGTGCTCCAGGGCGTCCAGCGGCACGATCCACGGCGAGACCGAGGTGGCGAAGGACTTGCCGAGGAACGGGCCGAGCGGCACGTACTCCCAGGCCTGGATGTCGCGCGCCGACCAGTCGTTGACCAGGCAGACGCCGAACACGTGCTCGCGGAAGTCGTCGAGGGCGACGGGAGTGCCGAGCGTGGACGGGGCGCCGACCACGAAGCCGACCTCCGCCTCGATGTCCAGCCGGCGGGTCGGGCCGAAGGACGGCACCGCGTCGGCGGGCGCCTTGCGCTGTCCGTGCGGTCGGACCACCGGGGTGCCGGAGACCACGACCGTCCCCGCCCGGCCGTGGTAACCGATCGGCAGGTGCTTCCAGTTGGGGGTGAGCGGGTCCGACCCGGGGCGGAAGATCCGGCCCAGGTTGGTGGCGTGGTGCTCGGAGGCGTAGAAGTCGACGTAGTCGGCGACCTCGAACGGCAGGTGCAGCTCCACCTCGGCCACCGGCAGCAGCAGCGGCGAGAGCGCGTCCCGGAACGACTCGTCGGTGAGCCAGTGCGTCAGTGCCGCGCGGGTCCGGGTCCAGACCGGACGGCCCGCGCCCAGCAGCGGGTTGAGGGTGTCGGCGTCCAGCAGGACGGACGGCTCCCCGGCGGCCCGGGCGGCGGCCCCGGCGTCGAGGACGAACTCCCCGATGCGCACGCCGATCCGCCGGTGGCCCGGCCGGTCGGCGGCCGTGAAGACGCCGTACGGCAGGTTGTGCACGCCGAACGGCGAGTCCTGGGCGCTGGCGAGCCAGCTGCGGGGCGTGGTCAACGGTCCTCCTGGGACGTGGGGCTGGGGCCGGTCCCGGGCGACAGCAGGCCGAGCGCGGCCAGGTCGTCCAGGGGCTCGGCGATGCTACAGGTGCCGAAGGCGGTGAACGAGTTGCGGATCACCGTGACCTGATGGTCGGTCAGTTCGCGGACGGCCTTGGCCAGCACCTCGCCCGAGCGCTCCGCCAGCACCTCGGCCGCGGCCCGGCGGTCGGTCTCCAGCGCGGCCAGCAGGACGTTCAGGAAGCCGTGGTGCTCGAAGCCGGTGACCGGGTCGGTGTGCCGGACGGCGTGGTGCAGCCCTGCCGTGCACTTGTACGGCAGGCCGCGCTGCGCGCAGCCGGTGAGGAACCCGGCGAGCTCGTCCTCGTCGGGGAAGGCGCCGGCCACCACCCCGCCGGTGCGGAACTTCGCCCGGTACGCGCTGTCGACCAGCACGTCCAGGACCTCGCCCAGGGCGTCGCCGTGCAGCAGCTCGCGCGGCAGCTCGACGGCGGCCGGGACGTCCGGCGGCAGCAGCAGGTCCAGTGCGGCCACCGCCTCGGCGGCGTCCCGGGTGGCCAGCTCGACGCCGGCCACCTCGAACGGCGCGGCGGCGGCGAGTGCCGGGCCGAGCTCGGCACTGCCCCCCGGCAGGACGAGCCCGACCCGGAGCGGGCCGCCCGCGCCGGCCGGGGCCGCGGCGGCCAGCTCGCCGAGCCGGCCCGCCCCGCACAGGAGCGGGCCGACCGCGGCGGAGTACCACGCGGAGCGGTGCGCGCGGTGCGCCGGTACCGCCTCGGCGACCGGCAGGTTCCCCGGCGGGAACACCGCCGCGTCGTCGAAGAGGCCCTGGAAGAGCGGGGGGATGCCGCCCCCGGCGGGCGCGGAGGTGCCGGTCACCGCTGCGGCCCCCGGCCGGCCCACGTCCAGGCGTAGTTGGCGTCCTCGCTGGCCCGGCCGCCCTCGCCCAGCTCCAGCGGGCGGAAGGTGTCCACCATGACGGCGAGCTCGTCGAAGAACTCCACGCCGATGCTGCGCTCGTAGGCGCCCGGCTGCGGGCCGTGGGTGTGGCCGCCCGGGTGCAGCGAGATCGAGCCCTGGCCGATGCCCGAGCCCTTGCGGGCCGCGTAGTCGCCGCCGCAGTAGAACATGACCTCGTCGCTGTCCACGTTGGCGTGGTAGTACGGGACGGGGATCGAGAGCGGGTGGTAGTCCACCTTGCGGGGCACGAAGTTGCAGATCACGAACCCGTTGCCCTCGAACACCTGGTGCGCGGGCGGCGGCTGGTGGATCCGGCCGGTGATCGGCTCGTAGTCCCGGATGTTGAACGCGTACGGGTAGAGGCAGCCGTCCCAGCCGACCACGTCGAACGGGTGGTGCGGCACCGTGTACCGGGTGCCCGCGATCCCGTTCGGGCCGCGGTGCTTGACCAGTACGTCGACGTCCGTGCCCTCGACCAGCAGCGGGCCGGACGGGCCGCGCAGGTCCCGCTCGCAGTACGGCGCGTGCTCCAGCAGCTGGCCGTACTTGGAGAGGAAGCGCTTCACCGGGGTGATGTGGCTGTTCGCCTCGATGCAGTAGGCGCGCAGCGGCTCGTCGCCGGAGGGCACCCAGCGGTGGGTGGTCGCCCGGGGGATGACCACGTAGTCGCCCTGGCCGACCTCCAGCGTGCCGAAGACCGTCTCGACCGTGCCCGCGCCGGACTCCACGTACACGCACTCGTCGCCGAGCCCGTTGCGGTACAGCTCGCTCGGGGCCCCGGCGGCGACGTACGAGATCCGCACGTCGCCGTTGCCGAGGACGAGACGGCGGCTGCCGACGACGTCCGCGGACTTCCACTCCTGGCCCGCGAACAGCTCGTGCAGCTTGAGGTGCCGGGGGAGCAGGGGATGGTTGGCCACCAGGGACTGGTCGGGCAGCTCCCACGGCACCGCGTCCACGACGGCCGAGGGGATGCCCCGGTGGTAGAGCAGCGAGGAGTCCGAGGAGAACCCCTCCTCGCCCATCAACTCCTCGTAGTACAGCCCGCCTTCGGGCGTGCGGTGCTGGGTGTGCCGCTTGGGCGGGATGCTGCCCAGCTGCCGGTAGTGCGCCATCGTCCTGCTCCTCCTCGGCCGGGCTCAGCCGGCCGTGCTCACCGTTCCCCGACGCTCACAGGTTGCCGCGGGCGTCCTGCTCGCGCTCGATCGCCTCGAACAGCGCCTTGAAGTTGCCCTTGCCGAAGCCCAGCGAACCGTGGCGCTCGATGAACTCGTAGAAGACGGTCGGGCGGTCGCCGATCGGCTTGGTGAAGATCTGCAGCAGGTAGCCGTCCTCGTCGCGGTCGACCAGGATGCCGCGCTTCTTCAGCTCGTCGATGTCGACCCGGACCTTGCCGATCCGGGCCCGCAGCTCCGGGTCGTCGTAGTACGAGTCCGGCGTGTTGAGGAACTCGACGCCGCGCGAACGCAGCACGTCCACGGTGGTGAGGATGTCGTTGGTGGCGAGCGCCATGTGCTGGCAGCCGGGGCCGGTGTAGAACTCCAGGTACTCGTCGATCTGCGAGCGCTTCTTGGCGATGGCCGGCTCGTTGAGCGGGAACTTCACCCGGTGGTTGCCGCTGGCGACGACCTTGGACATCAGCGCGGAGTAGTCGGTGGCGATGTCGTCGCCGACGAACTCGGCCATGTTCACGAAGCCCATGACGCGGTTGTAGAACGAGACCCACTCGTCCATCCTGCCGAGCTCGACGTTGCCGACGGCGTGGTCGAGCGCCTGGAAGAGGCGCTTCGGCGAGCCCTCCGGGTGCTTGACCTTGCTCTCGGCCGCGATGAAGCCGGGCAGGTAGGGGCCGTGGTAGCGGGAGCGGTCGATCAGGGTGTGCCGGGTCTCGCCGTAGGTGGCGATCGCGGCGCGGCGCACGGTGCCGTTCTCGTCCGAGACGTCGTTCGGCTCCTCCAGGACGGTGGCGCCGGTCGCGCGGGCGTGCTCGATGCACTTGTCGACGTCCGGCACCTCCAGGGCCAGGTCGACGACGCCGTCGCCGTGGCGGCGGTGGTGGTCCAGCAGCGGGCTGTCCGGCAGCACACCGCCCTTGATCACGAAGCGGCAGGAGCCGGAGCGGAGCACGAAGGCCTTGCGGTCGCGGCGGCCGGTCTCCGGGCCGGAGTAGGCGACCAGCTCCATGCCGAACACGGCCTGGTAGAACTGCGCCGTCTGGGTGGCGTTGCCGACCACGAAGACGACCGCGTCCTGGGCGGTCACGGGGAACGGGTCGGTGGCCGGGTCGTGCTCGACGAGGCCGACGAGGCGGCGCAGCTGGTCGGCGTCGAGGCCGGCCTCGCGCTCCTCGGGGGTCAGCTCAAGGGCGTGGGACTGCGGGGTCATCGGTCGTTCCTCCACTTTGGGCCTCGGCTCTGAGGCATCCGCTTGAGGCGGCCGCGCCGCGTAGGGTGGGCGCGGTACGGCTGAGCGGAGAGCTTGCTCCTGTCGGGGTGGTTGGGCAACAGGTCGCTTTTTCACTGTTCAATGTGTACAAGCTGATCAGGAAATCCCGGGTTCGGCTGGGCAGAATGTGCTGCCGATCGGGGCTGCTGCGGAAAACCTGCCCGCACCTCCCGTCCGCTCCGTCGGCCGGTCCCGTCAGCCCCGCCGGCCCCGTCAGGCCGGGTCGCCGGGCGGCCCCGGCGGGTCGGCCGGAAGGCGGCCCAGGAACCAGTCACGGGCCAGCTCCGCGGCCTGGTCCAGCGTGCCCGGCTCCTCGAACAGGTGGCCGGCGTGCGGGACCACCGCCAGTACACTCTCGCAGCGCAGCCGGGACTGCGCCTGCCGGTTCAGCTCGATCACCACGGTGTCCCGGCCCCCCACCACCAGCAGCGTCGGCGCGGTGACCGCGGCCAGTCGCTCGGGGCCGGCGAGGTCCGGCCGCCCGCCCCGGGAGACCACGGCGCGCACGCCCTCGCCCATCCGGGCGGCCGTCCAGAGCGCCGCGGCGGCGCCGGTGCTGGCGCCGAAGAGGCCGAGCGGGAGGTCCCGGGTCTCCTCCTGGTCCGCCAGCCGCCCGGCGACGGCCGTCAGCCGGGTGCCGAGCAGGTCGACGTCGAAGACCTTGCGCCGGTCCGGCTCCTCGGCCTCGGTGAGCAGGTCGAACAGCAGCGTCGCCAGGCCCGCGCGGTTCAGGTGGGCGGCCACGTGACGGTTGCGCGGGCTGTGGCGGCTGCTGCCGCTGCCGTGCGCGAACACCACCACGCCCGCCGCCCGCACCGGGACGGTCAGCCGGCCCGCCAGCAGCACGCCGGCGGCCGGCACGGTGAGCTCGCGGTCCACCTCGGCCGGCGCGTGGGGCTGCTCGCCGCGGGCCGCGGCGAGCAGCCGCAGCACCTCGTCGTCACCGGTCTGCGAGAAGTCGCGGTAGAACTCGCCGATCGCGAAGAACGGCGACGGCGTACTCACGCAGACCAGTTCGTCGGCGACGTCGGAGAGCCGGTCGGTCCAGTCCCGGGGCGCCACCGGGACGGCCAGCACGACCCGGGCCGCGCCCCTGGCCTTGACGATCCGGCAGGCCGCCCGGGCCGTGGAGCCGGTCGCGACGCCGTCGTCGACCACGACCACGGTGCGTCCGCGCAGGTCGGCGGGCGGGCGGTCGCCCCGGTAACGGCGGGCCCGACGCTCCAGCTCGGCGCGCTCCGCCCGCTCCACCTCGGCGAGCTGCCCGGCGCCGACCCCGGCGACGCGCATCACCTGGTCGTTCAGCACCCTGACGCCGTCCTCGCCGATCGCGCCCATCCCCAGCTCCGGCTGGTAGGGCACGCCCAGCTTGCGGATCACGCAGATGTCGAGCGGGGCGCCGAGCGCGGCCGCCACCTCGGCTGCCACCGGCACGCCGCCGCGCGGGAGGGCGACGACGACGGTGCCGGGCCCGCGCAGGTGGCCCAGGCGGGCGGCCAGCCGGCGGCCCGCGTCGGTGCGGTCGGTGAAGTTGGTCCCGGTGACGTGCATGGCGCGGCCTCCGAGTTCCACCGTACGTCGGCGGGGCGGGCGTGGGGGGGCGCCCGGCGGGGCCGTCCCGGGACCGACCGGGACGGGAGCGGCGGCTCAGGCGCCCGGGGCGTCGGGCGGCCCATGGTCGAGGCCGGAGACCCGGCTGGAGGAGGACCACGATGGGCCGCACCGGTGAACTCGACCGCCGCATCCAGGCCGGACCCGCGAACTTCGCCCTGCTCGTGCGCCGCGGCGAAGCCTCCTGGGCGGAGTTCGCCGACCGGATCGCCGGATTCGGGGGCGACCGCTTCGTCCTGGTGGCCGACGCCGCCGCTCCCGCCGACGTGCTCGCCCGGGTCCGTGCCGTCGCCGCGGCGATCGCGCCGTGCACCGTGCTCACACGGCCCGGCCCGCCTCCCGCCCGGCCTCCCGCCCGGCCGACCGCCGACGGCCGCACCGTGGTGATCGCGCTCGGCGGCGAACGGGCCTGCGGTGTCCCGGCCGACATCCGTCTGCCGACCACCCTCGCGGCCGCGTGCGGCCCGGCCCTGACCCTGCTGCGCCCGCCCCCGGACGCAGCCCGCGCACCCGCCCGGACCGCACCCGCCCGGACCGCACCCGCCCGGACCGCACTCGCCCGGACCGCACCCGCCCGGACCGCACCCGCCCGGACCGCACCCGCCCGGACCGCGCCCGCGCTGGTCTGGGTCCGCAGCGACCTGCTGGCCGGACGACCCGCCCCCGAGACCCGGGCGGGCATGGTCGAGGTCGTCCGGCACGTCCTCGCCGTCTGCCCGGCACAGTTCGCGGCGCTCGCCAGAACCCTTCGCCCGGACGCCCGTTACACCCCGGAGACCCTCGCCGCCTGCCTCGTCCTCTGTGCGGACGCCAGGGCCGCGCTGGTCTGCTTCGACCCGTTCGAGACCGGACCGGCCCTCGCGCTCGGCTACGGGCGCCGCCTCGGCGAGGCCGTCCGCAGCACCGTGGCCACCGCCTCCGGCGTGGCGCTCGCACCGGGCGACGCCGACGCCCTGGGGCTGATCCTCGCCGCCCGCATCGCGGCCGGCCTCGGACTGCTGGACGGCGCCGGGGCGTGGGCCCACAACGAGCTGCTGGCCCGCAACGGCTCGGCGACCGCTCTGCCCGCGCCTCCCGCCGGGGCCGACGCCCGGGACCTGGCCGCGGCCCTCACCACCGCGGCCGGGCCCGGCCTGCTGCTGCTCGCCGGCCTCGGGCGCCCGCACTGCGCAGGCGGCCGCCTGCTCACCCCGGTCGACGCCGCCGCGCTCCTGGCGGCCGTCGGGGGACCGGGCCGGACCGTCGTTCCGCACAGCCGCGGCCTCGCCCCGGACTGCCTGTCGGCCGCCGGATGACCCGGCGGACGGGGCTCGGGCGGCGGGCGGGAACAGGACGGGACCGGCTCCCCGTGCGGCCGGGACGGCGGGCGCCACACCGTGGACAGCAGAGGCGGACCGGCACGGACCGCCGGACACCAGAAGGGAGTTCACGTCATGACGGGCACCGTCATCACGGACCTCCGCCGCCGCGGCGCCGTCGACCCGGGCCGCGTCCTGACCGGCCCGCTGCGCGTGGTCGGCCTCCAGTGGCTCGACCCGGGCCGCAGGACCGAGGTGGCCGCCGAAGCCGTTGAACACGCCCTCTACATCACCGCCGGCTCGGGCACGGCGACCGTCCCGGACGCCGACGGACAGGCGGGCCCGGATGCCGCCGTCCCGCTCGTCGAGGGCACCGCGTTGACCCTGCCGCTCGGCGCCCGGACGGTCCTGACCGCCGGCACCGCGGGCCTGGAGTACTTCCACGCCGTCCTCGCCGTCGCCGGCCGCCCGCCCGGCCACCGGGCCACCACCGGCTCGGCGGGCCGCGAGGACCCGGCGGGCCCGGACCACCCCCACCACCCGGACCACCCCGAAAGCCCGAAGGGAGGCGAGCCCAGGTGATCGTCACCACCGCCTCGGCCGCCGCCGCCGTCATCCTCGGCCCGCACGGCGAACGGATCCGGCTGCGCTGCCTGGCCCGCCGTTCGATGCTCGCCAGCGCCTGCGAGTCCTTCGACCACCTGCGGCTGAGCCCGGGAGCCCACCACGTGCTGCCGGGACAGACCGAGACCGAGAACGTCCTCTACGTGCTGCGCGGCTCCCTCCTGGTCGGCCGGTCCCCCGACGAGCCGGCCCACTTGGCCGTCGGCGGGGACCTGCTGCTGGCCCGCCGGGGGACCCCGCTGCACCTGGACGCCGGACCGCTCGGCGCCGAGCTGCTCGGCCTCGCCCTCACCGCACCCCGCCGCGCCTCGGCGACCAGGGACGCCCTGGCGCTCCGCCGCGCCGAACGACGGACCAGGCCGTGAACGCCGTCACCGCCCCCGGGCCGGCCCGCACCACGATCGCCCTGCACTTCGAGGCCCGGCGCGGGGTGCTCCCCGGGCGACGGCCGCGGTGCCACCCGCCGCGGCCCCACGCGCAGCGGACCACGCACCACCGGGGACCACCGCAGCGCCACACCACCGCACCCCGGACCACCGGAGTTCACCGCACCACCGGCGGACTCCACACCACCGGCGGACACCGGAGCGCCGGTGAACACCGAACCCCGCAAGGAGGAACGACGTGATCCTCGTCCCCGCGGCCGTCCCCCGGACGGCCCCCGCGTTCCGCCGGCTGATCGACCCGCGCCGCCTGCCGTCCGCCCTCGGCGGGCTGACCGTCGAGACCCTGCCGCCCGGCGTCCGCGTCGGGCAACCGCCCTCCCCGGCCGGCGAGTCGGTGACCGTGGTGCTCTCCGGCCGGGTCCGCTCGGCCGGCCGGGTCCTCGGCCCCGGCGAAGGCCTCTACCACCCGCCGGGCAGCGACTGCGGACTCGTCGTGCTGCCCGGCGCCCCGGCCGTCGTCCTGACCGTCCGGGCAGGCACGTCGGCCGGCCCACCGCCCGCGCCCGCCCCGTCGGCGGTGCCGCTCGCGGCCCCGCCACGACGGACCGGCCCGCTGGAAGGGGAGGACGGCCCGGCCGCCGGAGGTCCGGCCGGGACGGCCGTGCACTGGCTCGCCACCGCGGAGACGGTGGGCGCCCGGCAGGTCGCCGTCGCGGCCTCCGGGTTCGCCCCCGGCGGCAGCCACGAACTGCACCGGCACCCGCACGCGGACCAGTTCTTCCTCGTCCTCGCGGGCGGTGGCCGGCACCTCGCCGCGACCCGCGAGGTCGCGGTCCGCCCGGGTGACCTGGTGTACGTCCCGGCGGGGGAGTGGCACGGCTTCCGGGCCGGCCCGGGGCATCCGACCACCGCCGTGTTCGGCCACCTGGGCGCGGCGAGTCCGGCCCGGGCCGGCTACCAGGTCCGGTCGGCCGCGGAGGAGGCGTTGCGATGAACGCGCCCGGAACCGTCACCGGCCGGAGCGCGCTGCCGGTCGCGGTCGCGGTCGTCACCGGCGCCGACGACGACCGCGACCGGGCCGCGGTCATCGCGCCGGCCCACGCCGGCCGGCGCCGGGGCGGGCGGATCGTCAACGTCACCACGCCCGACGAACGCACCGCCGCCGACCGGCCGTTCACGCCCGGCGGCCCCTGGAACAGCAGTCGCTGATCCCGCCCCGGCCTGCACGGACGCCCGCCGTCCCGGCTTCGGACCCGCACCCTGGGACCGGAACGGGACGGCGGGCCCATGTGCCCGGGGCGGGCCCCCGCGCACAGTGGTGGAAGAGCGGCCGGCCCGCCCGGTCGCGCGGAAGACGAAGAGTCTGGAGCACCACCCATGGCAACGAACACCGCGAGGAAAACGCTCGGCGTCACGTCGGTCGTGGTCGTCGGCTGCGCAGCGGCGACCTTCGTACTCAAGAACTCCGTCGTCAGCGCAACGGCCAGGTCCTGCCGGACGCAGGAGTCGACGGCGAGGAGGCCGGCGCGGCCCGTCGTGAGGAACAGGAAGTGCAAGGCCGGTGAGAAAGACTGCAAGGGCTGAGCCCTCCCGCCGCCCTTCCCCGGAGTTCCTCGCCGGGACCTTCCCCCCGACCTCCGACCCCCGACCCCCACTCCCTACCCCCGATCCCGCCCCCGGCGCCGCGAGCGCCGGGGGCGGTCGTCGCGCGGTGGGCGGTCAGCCGCCGGGGGCCTCCCGCCGGGCCCCGTCCGCCCCGCCCGCCGACGGGAAGCGTGGCAGCACCGCCAGCACCCGCGTCCCGTGCTCCCCCGCCCGGGGCGCCACCGTGCACCTGCCGCCGATCTCCGCCGCGCGGTCGGCCATCGACCGGAGGCCGACCCCGCCGCCCGCCCACCCGGACGTCCCGCCCGTGCTCTCCGCGGCCTCCTCCGGCGGGCGCCCCGCCCCGGTCGCCTCCCCCACCCCCACCCCGTCGTCCTGCACGGTCAGCGTGAGCGTCTCCGCGTCCACCCGGACGGACACCTGGGCGCGCCGGGCGCGGGCGTGGCGCAGGACGTTGTTCAGCGCCTCGGCGGTGATCCGGTAGGCGGCCACCTCGACGGCGGCCGGCAGGTCCGGCAGCGGGTCCGGGGCCATCGAGGCGGTGACGGTGAGCGCGGCGCCGCTGAAGTTGGCGGCGAGCTGCTGGACGGCCCGCGCGAGCCCGAACTCGCCGAGCGGGGCCGGACCGAGCCGGTCGGTGATCCGCCGGACCTCCTTGATCGCCATCGCGAGGTCCCCCGAGATCCCGTGCAGGGTCTCCGCAAGGCCCGCGCCGGGGCCGCTCCCGGGGACGGCGCTCCCGGCGGCTTCCGAGGCGGTCCCCGAGGCCGCTCCCGAGGCGGCGTTGTCCACCCGCAGCCGCAGCCCCGCCAGCGCGGGCCCGAGGCCGTCGTGGATGTCCCGGCGCAGCCAGCGCCGCTCCTCCTCCCGCGCCGCGACGATCTGCTCCCGGCTCGCCTGGAGGTCCTCCCGCAGTTGCAGCGAGGCGACCGCGGGCGAGACCTGGTCGGCAAGCGAGCGCAGGATGTCGATGTCGCCCGGGTCCAGCCGCTCCTCGCCCTCGCGCGGCGCGACCGTCAGCTCCCCGATCACCGTGCCGTGGTGGACCAGCGCGAAGTCCTGCCCGGGCCCGTCCAGCCGGCCGACGGCGGCCAGCCGGCGCCGCCCGGCCCGGGTGGTGACGCTCAGTGCGACCCCGGGCAGCCGCAGCTCCTCGGCGACCGTGGCGCAGAGCGCCGCCGGCAGCCGCTCGGGGTCGACGGTCTGCCGGACCTGCCCGGCCAGGGTGCGCAGCACCTGGTACGGCTGGGCGCGGTCGCCGTAGTAGAGGCGGTCGACCAGTCCGACCGCCCACCGGGCGGCCCGGGGCAGGCAGCCGCCCAGCCCGAACACCAGGGCGATCAGCACCAGCGCCGCCCCGCCCCGGCCCGGTACCAGCCAGCCGGAGAGCACGGCGGCGAACACCACGAACACCGTGGTCAGCCCGGTGGCCAGGAGCAGCCCGGTCAGCACGGACCGGGCCGCCCGGTCGAGCCGCCAGCCGCCGTCCCGGATCACCAGGTACGCCACGGCGACCGCCCAGACCGCCCCGGCGGCGGTGAAGAGCGAGTAGCTGAGCCAGTACTCGTACTGGAAGCGGCGGTTGTAGTAGTCCTGCATGCCCGCCCAGAGCAGGTACGCGCCGAGCATCGCCGCCACGTGCATCCGGTGCGCCGGGTGCGGCGCGGGCCCGTCCGGGGGGCCGTCCGGCGCCGGCCGCAGCAGCCGGAACAGCAGTACGCCGGCCGAGAACCCGACGAGCAGGTAGTTCACCGGGTCGTAGAGGCCGTCCAGGTGGTCCGAGAGCGCCCCGAAGAAGACGGCGGGCGGGCTGTCGGCGAGCGGGTTGGGGTGACCGTAGGAGGTCGCGTGACCGAGGAACGACATGCCGTCCGGGATCTCCCAGAGCGCGACGGCGCCGACGTAGAGCCACCACCGGCGCGTGGTGAGCCGCCCGGAG
Organism: Kitasatospora sp. NPDC056181; assembly: GCF_042266225.1. NCBI lineage: Bacteria > Bacillati > Actinomycetota > Actinomycetes > Kitasatosporales > Streptomycetaceae > Kitasatospora > Kitasatospora sp. NPDC056181. The sequence goes on along the minus strand of NZ_JBHJUK010000004.1, from coordinate 27,874 downwards.
GGGAGCCAGAGCGGCAGCACGTAGAAGAGCGTCTGGCTGATGGTGTCGCAGACCGAGCGCAGCACCGCGAGCGCGCCCACCAGCCCCGGGTCGGAGACCTCCACCCAGAGCGCCGCGCCGGCCGCGCTGGGCAGCATCGAGGTGAGGGCGTAGACCAGCATGACCCACCCGAGCGGGCTGCCCGGGCGGTGCGCGTGCAGCAGCATGCCGGCGCCGGCGGTGGGCAGTGCGTAGAGCAGGATGGCGAGCTGGTCCCGGGGGCGGTCGACGCCCGGTTCGCCGAGGTGCACCAGGACGTAGCAGATCCAGAGCGTGGCGACGGCGAGACAGAACGCCGTACAGACCGCGGCGGCGGTCAGCTGCCGCTGGGCCGCAGTCCGGCGGGGCGTGGGCCGGGCGGACGCGCGGGGTCGGGCAGAGGTCACCGTGATCATGGCACCGCCTTGCAACGGGCTGGGGTGTGTGGTCCGCCGACGGCCGTTCGCCGGGCATAGACGACAGTCTCGTCGGCCCGCCGTCCCGGGCGCATGAGGCAGCGGTCTCGTCCCGGGGGTCGGTGGTCCGGACGGACCGGGCGACACTCCGAGCATGTCACGGAAAGTCACTCGGTCATCGCTGGTAGTGTCGGCCATGTGGACCAACAGCACCCCGCAGCCCAGCCCGCTCCGCCCCCGGCCCCCGGCCCCTGGGACGCGTCGCAGGGCGCCCCGCGGTACGGCCCCGGTGCCGGGCCCGCCGACTCCCCCGCCGGTTCGGCCGACGCCGGCCGGCGGGACGGGCTGCCCGCGGAGCGCGACGGCCGTCCGGCCGGCGGGACGGACGGGGAGCGGACCGGGGAGGACGCGACGGGCGCCGAACGGGACGCCGACGCGGCACCCGTCCGGGTCCTGATCGTCGACGACCACCCGCTGTTCCGCGAGGGCCTGAAGGCCGCGCTGCAGAGCGCCGAGGGCATCGCCGTGGTCGCCGAGGCCGAGCGGGCCGGGGCGGTGCCGGACGCGGTCGCCCGGTACCGCCCGGACGTGGTGGTCATGGACCTCTCGCTGCCGGACGGCTCCGGGCTGGAGGCCGCCCGCCGGCTGGCCGCCCAGCCGCCGGCCCCGCCGGTGCTGATGCTCACCATGGCCGACGACGACGGGAGCCTGCTGGCCGCCCTCCAGGCCGGTGCGCGCGGCTACCTGGTCAAGGGCGCCGGCCGGGAGGAGGTGCTGCACGCCGTGCGGACGGTCGCGGCGGGCGGCGCGGTGTTCGGTGCGGACGTGGCCGGCCGGATCACCTCGCTGCTGGCCGGCGCCCGGCTGCGCGAAGCCGGACAGCTGTTCCCGTCCCTGACCGCCCGCGAGGCCGAGGTGCTGGACCTGGTCGCGCGGGGGCTCGACAACCGGCGGATCGCCCGCGAGCTGGTGGTGGCGGAGAAGACGGTCCGCAACCACGTGACCCACATCTTCGAGAAGCTGCACGTGGCGACCCGCGCCGAGGCGGTCGCCCGGGCCCGGGACATGGGCCTCGGCGACACCTGACCCGGCCCGGACGCCGCCGCCGACGGAGCCCGGAAGCCCCGCGGGCCCCGCACGGAGGCGCCCACGGGGAGGCCAACAGGGAGGCCCACATGCGTGAACCGGCCGCGGCCACCACCGTCCGGGCCACCGCCCTCCGGCCGGGGCGGACCGGCCTGACCCCGGCCTCCTGGGTGTGCGGGCTGACGCTGGTCTGCGGCCTCGGCTGGGTGCTGCTGGCCCTGACCCACCAGCACGCCGCCTGGGCCGAGCCGTTCTTCCTGCACGACGGCGAGACGGTGCTGCTCGGGTTCGCCTTCGCGCTCTCCGGCCTGCTGATCCTCGCCCACCGTCCGGGCCCCGGGGGCGAACCGGCCCCTGCCACCCAGGCCCCTGCCACCCCAGCCCCTGCCACCCAGGCCCAGCGCCCCACGGCCCGCCGCCCCACGCGCCGCCGCGCCGTCGACGCCGCGGCATCCGACGCGGTGACGTCCGGCGCCGCGACGTCCGCCCCCGGAGCGGCCCGCGCCGCCCCCGAGGGCCCCCGCCCCCGCCCCGCCGGCCGCAGCCTCGGCGTGACGATGCTCGCCGCCGGACTCGGCGGCTGCCTCTCCCGGTTCTACCTGCTGGCCGCCGCATCGGCCGGCGCCGGACCGGTGCCTGAGGCGGTCGGTGCGGCGCTGCTGCTCGTCTCGGTCACCCTGTTCATCTTCCTGGCCCTCGCCCTGCCGCTCTGGCTGCCCGAGGGCCGGCTGCCCGGAGGCCCGGGACGCCTCCTCGTCGCCGCGATCGCGCTCTGGAGCGCCTGCCACGCCTGCGTGGTGCGGCTCGGCGTGCCGCTGCCGTACTTCGGGGACGTGCTGGTCCCCCAGGGCGAGGGGCTGCCGCTGGACGAGTGGCGGGTCACCCTGGTCTCCTGGGCGGTCGTCACGGGCAGTCTGCTGGTGGCCGCCGTGCGGTGGCGGCGCTCGGCCAGCCCGCACCGGACGGTCACCGCGGTGCTCGTCCCCTACCTGGTCTGGCTGGTCACCACCAACCTCGCCCTGCGGATGGGCACTTCGGAGAGCCTCGGCGCGGTCGCCTACTTCACCGGATCGGCGATCTGGATGCTCGGCGCCGTCGGCTACGCCTTCACCCGCGACCGCTCCCACTACCTCGACCGCGCCACCCGCCGGATGCTCAGCGTGCTCGCCCTCACCGCGCTGCTGATCGCCGGCTACCTGGGCATCGCCCTGGTGCTGCGCCGCGTGCTGCCCGAGGCCAGCACCGCCGGTGCCCAGCTGCTGGCGGCCGGCGCGCTCGCCATCGGCGCACTGCTGGGCCCGACCACCCGGTGGGTGCTCCGGGCCGTCGACCGGTTCTACTACGGTGACCGGGCCCGCCCCTACCAGGTGGTGCGCGAGCTCGCGGAACGGCTCAGCCGCGCCGTCAGCCCGGCCGACGCGCCGCCGCTGCTCTGCGACACCGTCGTCAACGCCCTCGGCCTGCCGGGAGCCCGGGTCGTCCTGCACACCCGCAACGGCCCGCACGAACTCGCCTCGGTCGGCACGGTCGGGCCCGGCAGCCAGGTGTTCCCGCTCGGGTTCGAGGGCGCGGTGATCGGCGACCTGTACGCGCCGCCGCGCGCCGGCCAGCCCGCGCTGGACGCTCAGGACCACGAGGTGCTGCGCTTCCTCGCCGACCAGGCCGCGCCCGCCATCGCCTCGCTGCGCCTGTACGAGGAACTCCAGGCCGGGCGGCGGCAGGTCGTGCTCGCCCGGGAGGAGGAGCGCCGACGGCTGCGGCACGACCTGCACGACGGGCTCGGCCCCACCCTCTCCGGGTTGCGGCTCGGCGTCGACACCGCGCGTGCGGGCGTCCCCGCGGACTCCCCGGCGGCCGCGTCGCTGCGCGCCGTGTCGGCCGGGATCGGGCAGGCGATCGTCGAACTGCGGCGGATCACCGAGGGGTTGGCGCCTGCGGCACTGGCCGGCGACGGGCTGGCGGGTGCGCTGCGGAGGCTGGTCGCCGGGCTGGACGGCGACCACGTCCGGCTCGCCCTGGTGCTCGACCCGGACCCGCCGCCCGCGCTGCCGGCCGCCGTCGAGGTGGCGGTGCTGCGGATCAGCGGCGAGGCGCTGAACAACGTGCTGCGCCACTCCGGCGCCACCGAGGCGAGGTTGACGCTGCGGGTGCGGCCGGACGCGGTCGTGGTCGAGGCCAGTGACGACGGCCGTGGCTTCGACGGTGCCGGCGCCGACGCCGTCGCCGACCCCGCAGGGGCCGGGGCGTGGCCCGGCCCGGCGGACGGCCGCCGGGCGGGCTCCGGTCTCGGTCTGCGCTCGATGGCCGAGCGGGCCGAGGAGTTGGGCGGACGGTTCACGGCCGTCAACCACGACGGCGGCGCACTCGTCCGGGCGGTGCTGCCGCGGACGCAGGCCGGGCCCGGGGCGGGTGCGTCGGGCGAGCGGGCGGCCGTGCGAGGCGGTCCGGCCGGCGGCTGACGGCTGTTGACGGCTGTTGCCCCGACCCCTTGACGGAACCCGGGCTTGGCTAAATCATCATGGTCGCGTCAACTTCGCGGGCGCGCCCTCGATCCATGCCCGACCACCGACCGGACCCCTACTCCGGCCGGCCCTCCGACCACCGTCCGCGAGGTTCCACGCTTCCGTTCTGCCCCACCAGAAACCGGAGCCTCCCTTGACCGAGCACGCCTCGCGGCGATCCCGCCTGCGCCGATCCGCCCTGTCGACCGGGGCGGTCGTCACGCTCGCCGCCGCCCTGTTCGCCCCCGCCGCAGTCGCGGCCCCCGCAGCACCCCCCGCCGCGCCCGCCGCCGTCACGGCCGCCACCGCGGCCCCGGACATCCCGGTCGCCAACGTCAAGGCGCACCTGGCCCAGCTCCAGTCGATAGCCACCGCCAACGGCGGCAACCGCGCCCACGGGCGGTCCGGCTACAAGGCCTCGATCGACTACGTGAAGGGCAAGTTGGACGCCGCGGGCTTCACCACCACGCTGCAGACGTTCAGTTACAACGGCTCGACCGGCTACAACCTGGTCGCCGACTGGCCCGGTGGTGACACCTCGCACGTCGTGATGGCCGGCGCCCACCTGGACTCCGTCACCGGCGGCCCCGGCATCAACGACAACGGCTCCGGCTCGGCCGGCATCCTGGAGACCGCCCTCGCCGTCTCCCGCGCCGGTCTCAAGCCCGCCAAGCACCTGCGGTTCGGCTGGTGGGGCGCCGAGGAGTACGGCATGGTCGGCTCGACGAACTACGTCAAGAGCCTTCCCGCCGCCGAGCGTTCGAAGATCGACACCTATCTGAACTTCGACATGATCGGCTCGCCCAACCCGGGCTACTTCACCTACCGCTACGACACCGCGCTGGACGCGCTGTTCCGCGACTACTTCGCGGGCCTCGGCATCAGCACCGAGCAGGACTTCGAGGGCGACGGCCGTTCCGACCACGCCCCGTTCCAGGACGCGGGCATCCGGGTCGGCGGCCTGTTCAGCGGCGCCGACTACACCAAGACCAGTGCCCAGGCGGCGAAGTGGGGCGGGACGGCGGGCCAGCCGTTCGACCGCTGCTACCACTCCTCCTGCGACACCAGCGCCAACATCAACGACACCGCGCTGGACCGGATGAGCGACGCGATCGCCTACGCGGTCTGGACGCTCTCGGCCGGCGACACCACGCCGCCCACCGGCACCGTCTTCGAGAACACCGCCGACGTGCAGATCCCCGACTACGGCGCCGCGGTGACCTCGGACCTGGCCGTGACCGGACGGACCGGCAACGCGCCCGCCGCCCTCCAGGTCGGCGTCGACATCAAGCACACCTGGCGCGGCGACCTGGTGATCGACCTGGTCGCGCCGAACGGCACCACCTTCCGGCTGAAGAACTCCAGCGGCAGCGACTCGGCGCCCAACGTCCAGACCACCTACACGGTCAACGCCTCCGCGGTGCCCGCCAACGGCACCTGGAAGCTGAAGGTCCAGGACGTGGGCCGGCAGGACACCGGCTACATCGACAGCTGGAAGCTCACCTTCTGACGAGCCCTCCGGGGGTCGCAAGAGGCGAAGGGGTGCCGGCCGCCGCCGGCACCCCCGCTCACGGGGCCGTCAGGGCCCCGGTCCGTCACCCGCTGCGGCCGCTACGGCTGCATCTCGTACGCGCCGCTGAGCGCCTCGACCCGGGCCCACACCTTCGCCGCCCGCTCGCCGTCCGCGACCGGGCGGCGGACGTGCGCCAGCGCCCAGGCGGCCTGCGCCTCGGTCGTGGAGGCCTTGCCGTGCAGCTCGGTGGCGTGCGCGGAGAAGTCCCGCACCAGGGCGTCGAAGACCTGGTCCAGGACGTCCGCCTCCAGGCCGGTCAACTCGGCCTGCTCCAGCACCAGCTGGCCGTAGACGACCAGCGCGAACAGCTGGCCGATCTCCAGCAGGAAGTCGAGGTCGGCCTGCTGCTCCGCGCTCGGCGCGTGCTTGACCAGCAGCTCGCAGAACCCGTCGGCCTGCTCGCGGAACCGGGCGACGTTCGGGATGTGCGCGTGGGCGTCGTAGGCGGTGCGCCAGTCGTGGAACCGGATCGCGCCGAGACCGCGCGCCGGGCCCTGCCGGAACAGGAACTCGTCGTCCGCGGCGTCCAGCCGGGTCGGCACCGGCGCGTACTCGGCCGGGTTGAAGAGGTAGTTGGCCATGAACTTGAGGATCAGCGCCAGGTTGACGTGGACGGTGCCCTCCAGCTTCGGCAGGCCGCGGATGTCCTTCGCCGCCTTGTCGAAGTAGGTGTCCGCCTCGAAGCCCTTGGCCGCGATGACGTCCCACATCAGGTCGATGACCTTCTCGCCCTCCGTGGTGACCTTCATCTTGGTCATCGGGTTGAAGAGCAGGTAACGACGGTCCTCGGGCGAGGCGGTGCGGAAGTAGTCGACCGCGCGGTCGGCGAACAGCTTCATCGCCACCAGGCGGGCGTAGGCGTCGGTCAGCTCGCGCCGCACGTGCGGGAAGTCGGTGACCTTCTTGCCGTAGAGCACCCGGTTGTGGGCGTGCGTGACGGCCTCGTACATCGCGTGCTCGCAGATGCCGACGGACGCCGTGCAGAGGTTGAACTTGCCGACGTTGACGGTGTTCAGCGCGGCGTCGAAGGCGGCCTTGCCGGTGTGCAGCACGTCCTCGGCGCGCACCGGGTAGTCCTCCAGCCGGAACTCGCTGACGTACATCTGGGCGTTCACGACGTTCTTGACCAGGTGGTACGCCTCGTGGCGGCTGTCGGCGGCGAAGAAGACGTAGCCCTCCGGGCCCTCGACGTCCGAGCGGCGGCCGAACACCGAGACCAGGCCGGCGACGTTGCCGTTGCCGATGTAGTACTTGGAGCCGGTGGCGGTGAAGCCGCCCTCGCCGTCCGGGGTGAGGATCATGTCCGTCGAGTAGATGTCGGCGCCGTGGCTGCGCTCGGAGAGCCCGAACGCCATCACGTGACCCTCCGACAGCAGCTGGGCGGCACGGGCCCGGACGGCCTCGTTCTCGCTCTGCCAGACCGGGCCGAGGCCGAGGATGGTGACCTGCCAGGTGTACCAGTAGCCGAGGCCGTAGAAGCCGAGGATCTCGTTCAGCTCGGCGATCCGGGCGGTGTCCCAGCGCTTGGCCGGGTCGGCCGAGGACGGGGTCAGGAACTCGGCGAACAGGCCTTCCTTCGCGGCGAACTCGAGGAAGTCGGAGTACCAGGTGCGGTCGACGTAGGTGTCGATCAGCGCCTTCTTGCCGCGGGACTCGAACCAGTCCACGGTCGCGCGCAGCAGTCGGCGGGTGGGCTCGTCGAACTGCGCGGGGTCGTACGTACGCGGGTTGAAGAGCATCACGGGCTCCCGGGGGTCGAGGGTTTCGAGGGTGGCGTGGGGTGCGTGGGGTTCGGGTCGGCGGTGCGGGCGGCGCGGGTGGCGCGGCGCCTACGGCCGGTGGTCGGCCGGGTCGGCGGCGTCGGCCGGGATCGTCCCGCCGCCGGCGAGGCGGTGCAGGGTGGCGAGCACGTCGTCCAGCCAGGCGAGGGTCATCCGCTCGTACTCGATGCCGCCGCGCAGCACCACGTGCTGGAGCTGTTGGCGGGGGTCGAGGGCGTCGGGGGCCGGGAAGTCGCGCTGCTCGCCGTGCAGGTAACGGGCGAGCAGGGCCGCGTGGCCCTCGCGGTGGCGTTCGACCTCGGCGATCAGCGCGGCCGGGTCGTCGAAGGCCGCCGCGCGGATCTTGACCGCGAGTTCGTGCCGGACGGTCTCCGGCTCGACCGGTTCGCGCAGCCAGCCGGCCAGGGCGGTGCGTCCCGGCTCCGCGGCCGAGTACACCTTCTTGTCCGGCCGGCCGTCCTGGGCGACCTCCTCGGCCGAGATCCAGCCGTCCGCCTCCATCCGCCGCAGCACCCGGTAGATCTGCTGGTGGGTGGCGGTCCAGAAGCGGCCGATGGAGCGGTCGAACCGCCGGGCCAGCTCGTAGCCCGAGCCGGGCTGCTCCAGCAGCGAGACGAGGATCGCGTGCTCCAGTGCCATGACCGGCATCCTGCTATGCAACGAGTTGCATACACAAGGGTGCCCCGCCAGGGTGAGACGCAGCTCACCGATCCGCCGCCGCAGGGATGGGGCGGGCAGGGTAGCCGCCCGGGCGAAAAGGTGCAAAACGGCAGATCGGAGCCAGAATGGTACTGGGCTAGCGCCCTCCATGTGCCGGACCTAGGAGGTGGTATCGGTGTCTACCCAGATTCCGATGGGCATGGAGCACCATCCGGACATCGTCCAACTGAGGGAGCAGTACGAGCGGGCCACGCTGACCCCGCAGGCCCAGGGCGTCGAGGCCCTGGCCGTTCTGGCCGGTCTCTTCCTGGCGGCCTCGCCATGGATCGTCGGCTTCACCGCCTTCAGCACACTGACCGTGACGTGCCTCATCGTCGGCCTCGCCTACTGCCTGCTGATGGCGGGGTACGGCTCGGCGTACGAGCGCACCCACGCACGGGCCTGGGCCGCGACCCTGCTCGGCGCGTGGACGATCATCTCGCCCTGGGTGGTGTCCGGTGAGGTGGACCGTGGCAAGAACATCGTCACCTGCATGATCACGGGTGCCGTGATGTTCCTGCTGGGGCTCGCCGCGATCTCGATGGCCACCATGACGGCGAACGGAGCGTCGATGAGGCGCGGCCGGGCAGGCCGTGCGAAGGGCTGACATCCCGGGTAGTCCGAACCGGGGCGCGGAGCGGCGAGGCCGCCGTCCGCGCCCCGGCGCGTGCCCCGGGCACCGTCCGCCACCCGCGGCGCCGGGGGCGGTGTGATCCGCCGGCCCTACGGCCGGGTCATCCGCAGCACGTCCAGCGCCTCGTCCAACTGCTCCTCGGTGAGCAGGCCCTGCGCCAGGTAGCCGCGCTCCAGCACCACCTGGCGGATCGTCTTCCGCTCGGCCAGCGCCTGCTTGGCGACCTTGGCGGCCTCCTCGTAGCCGATGTACCGGTTCAGCGGGGTGACCACCGAGGGCGAGGACTCCGCGTACTCGCGGGCCCGTTCGACGTTGGCGGTGATGCCGTCCACCGTCCGGTCGGCCAGCAACCGGGCGCTGTTGGCGAGCAGTCGGACCGACTCCAGCACGTTGCGGGCGATCACCGGGAGCATCACGTTCAGCTCGAAGTTGCCGCTCGCGCCGGCCACCGTGACCGTCGCGTCGTTGCCGATCACCTGCGCCGAGACCATCAGCACGACCTCGGGCAGCACCGGGTTCACCTTGCCGGGCATGATCGACGAACCCGGCTGGAGGTCCGGCAGGTTGATCTCGCCGAGACCGGTGCGCGGGCCGGAGCCCATCCACCGCAGGTCGTTGGCGATCTTGGTGAAGCCGACCGCCACGGTGCGCAGCTGGCCGCTCAGCTCGACCAGGCCGTCCCGCGCGCCCTGCGCCTCGAAGTGGTCGCGGGCCTCGGTCAGCGGCAGGTCGGTGGCCCGGGCCACCTCCTCGATCACGGCCGCGGCGAACCCGGGCGGGGTGTTGATGCCGGTGCCCACCGCGGTGCCGCCGAGCGGCAGTTCGGCGACCCGTGGCAGCGTCGCCAGGAGCCGCTCCCGCCCGTGCCTGACCTGAGCCGCGTAACCGGCGAACTCCTGGCCGAGGGTGACCGGCGTGGCGTCCATCAGGTGCGTCCGGCCGGACTTCACGACCTTCGCGAACTCCGCCGCCTTGCGCTCCAGCGCCTCCGCGAGGTGTTCCAGCGCGGGGATCAGGTCGTTGGTGACGGCGGCGGTGGCGGCGATGTGGATCGAGGACGGGAACACGTCGTTCGAGGACTGGCTCGCGTTGACGTGGTCGTTCGGGTGGACGGGCCGGCCCAGTCGCTCCGAGGCCAGCGTCGCGATCACCTCGTTGGTGTTCATGTTGGACGAGGTGCCGGAGCCGGTCTGGAACACGTCCACCGGGAACTCGGCGTCCCAGCGTCCCTCGGCGACCTCCTCGGCGGCGGACACGACCGCCCTCGCCGTCTCGTCGTCCAGCACCCCGAGCCGGGCGTTCACCCGGGCGGCGGCCGCCTTGATCCGGGCCAGCGCCGCGATGTGAGCGCGCTCCAGCCGCTGGCCGGACACCGGGAAGTTCTCCACCGCCCGCTGTGTCTGCGCCTGCCACTTCGCCGCGGCCGGCACCCGGACCTCGCCCATCGAGTCGTGCTCGGTCCGGTACTCCTGCTCGTCGCCCATCGCGCGCTGCACCTCCTGGCCGGCCCCGGGGGCGGCCCTGGTCTCGGTCGTGCCGTCGGTACCCGGCGCCGGGTACCGGAACCGGTATCGGCACCGGTGTCCGATCACGACAGCCGCGCGGGGGCCCCGGGTATTTCCGCCCGGGCGCCCGGGACGACTCCACGGCTCACGGCCGCGTGGGTCATGGCTGCGTGGGTCATGGCTCCGGGGCTACGGCACTGCGGGTGCACGGCTCCGGGGCTCTCGGCTCCGCGGGTCCACGGCTCTGCGGGTCCGCGGTAGGCCGGAGCCGTGGCCCGCGGTGCGACGGCGCTACGGGAGCGCGTGGCGGACCACCGCGCCCGGCTCGGCGCCGGCCTGGGCGACGAGCGTGCCGCCCGGCGCCCAGAACCCCGAGCCGCCCGAGGTCCGCGGGTACTCGCCGCTCGCCCCGGCCGACGTCGACAGCACGCCCCACACCCCGTGCGCGGCGGTCCGGTCGCGGACCTGGCTGTCGCGCCGGGCGAGGGCCACCGGGTCGTCGCCGTAGAGGGTGGAGGCGACGTACGCGTCGATGCCGAGTGCGGCCAGCTGCTCGGCGTGCTCCGGGAAGGCGGCGTCCGCACAGATCGCCAGGCCCAGTCGGCGGCCGTCCAGTTCCAGCACCGCCGGCCTGTCGCCGGGGGTGAAGCGGTCCCCCTCGGGTCCGTGCAGCCGGATCTTGCGGCAGACGACCCGGACGCCCTCGCCGGTGACGGCGAGCGTGGCGATGTACTCGCGGCCGTCCGCCTCGCGCACCGGCGCGCCGGCCAGGGCGACCGTGCCGGTCCCGGCGCAGGCCTCGACCAGCGGCGCGAGCCGCGCGTCGGAGGGGTCCAGGGCGGGCGCGGCGAGGTCGTAGCCGGTCAGCGAGAACTCGGGGAAGACCACCAGCCGGGCGCCGGCCTCCCGGACCACGGCGACGTGCCGTGCGACGTTGGCGGCCACGGTCTCCGGCCGGGAGGCCTCGGCGCAGACGGGCTGGGCGACGGCGACGGTCAGGGACGCGGGCACGGCGGGGCCTCCGGAGGTGATCGGGGGAGCGGCCAGGGGGCGATCGGGCGACGGCGATCACGATCAACCTAGGGCCCGGTCGGCGAATCGGGCAACCTTCATTCGAACGGGTGAAGAACGCGGCCCGCGGGCCCGTCGGCGGCCGCTCCGCCGCCCCGGCTTCGTACGCTCGTACGCGGATCGGGGGAACGGTCACGACGGCGATCACGGCGGCGGTCTCGACGACGCCGGCGCCCGGCGCAGGACGCGCGGGCGCGGTCACCACCCAGGGGGCGGGCATGACGGCAGCACGACGACACGGCGGCGGGTCCGGCGGCGGGCACGGCGGTGGGCACGGCGGTGGGAGTGGCAGCGGGAGCGGCGACGGGCTGCGCGACGAACCGGGCGACGGGCCCCGGGAGCGGGGGCACAGCGGTGGTCTGAGCAGGCGTGAGCTGCTCGGCGCCTCGGCCGCGCTCGGCGGAGCCACCTGGCTGCTGCGCGGCACGATCGGACCGGACCACGCGCAGGCCACCACCCCGGCACCGCCCGGACTGCCCGCCGGCACCGAGCTCTACCAGCGGGTCTACCAGAACTGGTCCGGCGAGGTCCGCACCGACCAGCTCTGGACCTGCGCCCCGCGCACGCCCGAGGAGGTGCCGCCGCTCGCCGACTGGGCCCGCGCCAACGGTTGGCGGCTGCGCGCCCAGGGGTACCGGCACACCTGGGCCCCGCTCACCGTCGCCGACGGCACCCCCGAGGCGGCCCGCGTCCTGCTGCTGGACACCACCCGCCACCTCACCGCGGTCACCGCCGACTCGCCGGACACCGTCCGGGTCCAGACCGGCGCCACCATGGAGGACCTGCTCGCCCACCTGGCCGGCCGCGGCCTCGGCGTCGCCAACTGCCCCGCGCCCGGCGAACTGACCGTCGGCGGGGTGCTCGCCATCGGCGGCCACGGCACCGCCGTCCCCGCCGCCGACGAGACCCGCCCGGCCGGCCACGGCTACGGCTCGCTCAGCAACCAGGTCACCCGGCTGACCGCCGTCGTCCACGACCCGGGAACCGGCCGCCACACCCTGCGCACCTTCGAGCGCGCCGAGGCGGACAGCGCCGCCTTCCTGGTCCACCTCGGCCGGGCCTTCGTCACGGAGGTCGTGCTCAGGGCCGGTGCCGACCGGCCACTGCGCTGCGTCAGCCGGCTGGACATCCCGGCGAGTGAACTCTTCGCCCGCCCGGGCAGCACCGGCCTCCTCGGCCGGCGCCCGCGCACCTTCGCCGACTTCGTCGAGCGCGACGGCCGCGCCGAGGCGATCTGGTTCGCCTACACCGACCGCCCCTGGCTGAAGACCTGGACCGTCGCCCCGGACCGCCCGTTCGGCTCCCGGGCCGTCGAGGAGCCGTACAACTACCCCTTCTCCGACATCGTCCCGGAGCCGGTCGCCCGTCTCGCCGGCCAGCTCGTCACCGGCGCCTGGGGATCGGCCCCGCTCTTCGGCCAACTCCAGTACCTGGTGGCCAAGGTGGCGCTCACCGGGGACATCACCGACGTGCTGCTCTCCGGCGGCCTGATCCGCGACCTGCTCACCGGCGAGGTGCTCACCCACCTGCTCGGCGGAGGCCTGCGGTCCGACCTCTGGGGCCCCTCCCGCACCCTGATGCAGTACGTCCGCCCCACCACCCTGCGGGTCACCGCCAACGGCTACGCCGTTCTCGCCCGGCGCGCCGACCTGCAGTGGGTGCTCGCCGAATTCGCCGACCACTACCGGCAGTTGCTCGACGAATACCGGGCGCGCGGCGAGTTCCCGGTGAACGGCGCGGTCGAGATCCGGGTCACCGGCCTGGACGACCCCGCCTCGTGCGGGGTGCCCGGCGCCCGGCCACCGCTGCTCTCCGCGCTGCGCCCGCGCCCCGACCGCCCCGAGTGGGACACCGCCGTCTGGCTCGACGTCCTCGCGTTCCCGGGTACGCCCGGGCTGCACCGCTTCGCCCGCGACCTCGAACAGTTCCTGCTGCGCACCTTCGACGGCACCCGCGCCGGGCTGCGCGTCGAGTGGTCCAAGGGCTGGGCCTACACCGCGGACGCCGCCTGGGCCGACCCCGACGTGCTCGACCGGGTCATCCCGGCCAGCCTCCGTGACGGCGGCGGCCCCGGCTGGGACGAGGCGATCGCCGTACTGGACCGCCACGACCCGTACCGGGTGTTCGGGAACCCGTTCCTGGACCGGCTGTTGACGTAGCGGTACGTCGATCCGGGGCACGTCGGTATCGGCGTACGCCGGCACGCGACGCACCGCCGACGGCGTACGCCGATACGGGCGTACGTCGATACGGGCGTACGTCGATACGGGCGTACGTCGCTCCCGGTGTACGCCGATGCGGGGCACGCCGTGGTGGCGGCGTGCCGGAGGCGTCAGATGTGTTCCATGACGATCACGGCCAGGGTGTCGGGGGCGAGGGCGCGGAAGACGTGCGGGGCGTCGCCCGGGTAGCTGACGTAGTCGCCCGGGCCCAGCTCGACCGGCTCCTCCGTTGGCCCGGCCAGTGCCCGGCCGGCGCCGATCATCACGTGCTCGACGGTGCCGGGCATGTGCGGGTCGGAGGCCCGGGTCTCGCCCGGCTGGGCCTCGATCCGGTAGATGTCGCGCCGGGCGTTCGGCGGGCAGGAGGAGAGCACGGTGGCCGCGTAGTCGGCGCGCTCGGAGTGGGTCACCGGGCCCTCGCCGGCCCTGATCACCCTGACCGCCGGGCGGGGCGGGTCGACCAGCCGGCTGAACGGCACGTTGAGCGCGGCGCCGAGCGCCCAGAGCGTCTCCACGCTGGGGTTGCCCGCGCCCGACTCCAGCTGGGAGAGCGTCGACTTGGCGATGCCCGCGCGCCGGGCCAGCTCGGCCATCGACAGCCCGCTGCGCTCGCGCTCGCGCCGGATCGAGGCGGCGATCAGGCCGATCAGCTCCACGCCCGACGTCGTCGGCCCGCCCGTCCCGCTCCTGCTGCTGTCACTGCCGGTGCCGCTGCTGCCCACACTCATCCGCGTTCGCTCCACAGGTCCACGCGTTCGCCTTGACGAACGACAGCCATCGGGTTCACTCTACTGGACATGCGTTCGCTCCTCCGAACACTCGACCGTTCCACGCTGCGCGACATCGCCCTGGTCTGCCTTGCCGACGCCCTCGTCGGCGCCTCCTTCGGTGCCATCAGTGTGTCCGGCGGCCTGCCGCTCTGGGTGCCGATCGCGATGTCCGTGCTGGTCTTCGCCGGCGGCTCGCAGTTCGCGGCCGTCGGTGTCGTCCTCTCCGGCGGTGGCGCGCTCGCCGCCGTCGCCACCGGCCTCGTCCTCAACGCCCGCCTGCTGCCGTTCGGCTTCACCGTCGCCGACGTGCTCGACGGACCCTGGTGGCGGCGGCTGCTCGGCGCACACGTGCTGACCGACGAGTCCGCCGCGTTCGTCCTGCTCCAGCCCGACCGGCGCGGCCGCCGGGCGGCGTTCTGGGTCTGCGGCGTCGCCCTGTTCGTGGTCTGGAACGTCGCCGCCGTCCTCGGCGCGGCCGCCGGCGGCCTGATCGGCGACACCGACGCGCTCGGGCTCGACGCCGCCTTCCCCGCCGTCCTGCTCGCCCTCGTCCTGCCCTCGCTCACCGACCGCCGCACCCGCGCCGCCGCCCTGGCCGGCGCCGTCGTCGCGGTCGCCGCCACCCCCTACCTGCCGGCCGGGCTGCCCGTCCTGCTCTCCCTCCTCGGCCTGCTGTTCGCCGGCCGGGGCCACGCCCGCCCGGCGGAGGAGCAGGGCGAGGGCGGCGGCCGGCCCGCGGAGGGGTCGTCCGACGACCGCCCGTCCGCCCGCCACCCGGCCTCCTGCCGTCCGTCCGACGACCACCCGGCTGCCCGCCGGCCGTCCGCGCCGATCGCCGAAGAGGTCCGCTGATGCCCCTGCTCGCCGTCCTCCTGCTCGCCGTCGGCACCTACGCGTTCCGGATCGCCGGACCCGCCCTCGGCCACCGCCTCACCCTGTCCGACCGGCTGCGCCACCTGCTCGCGGTCGCTGCCGCCGTGCTGCTGGTCGCCCTGGTCGCCACCGGCGCCCTCACCCAGGGCCACGGCTTCGCCGGCTGGGCCCGGCCGGCCGGCGTGCTGGTCGCCGGGGTGCTCGCGCTGCGTCGCGCGCCGTTCCCGGTCGTGGTGGTGGCCGGTGCCGCGACCACGGCGGTGCTCCGGCTCTGCGGGATCGCCTGACACCGCGCCTGCCGCCACCGCCCTCCCGGCCCTTGACCTCAAGCGGGCTTCAACTCCTAGCGTGATCGACGCCCCACCGCGTCCGTCCGTCCGCTTGGAGGACCGTCATGACCGTTCACCTGCGCGCCTACCCCGAGGCGCGGCTCGCCGCCCAGCCGATCGGGTACTGGAGCGACCTGACCGCCCGGCTCGTCCTCGCCGCCATCCGGGGCGAACTCGCCGAGGAGGGCCTCACCCAGCCCCACTGGTGGACCCTCAACCACGTCGCCGGTGCGCCCGGCGACTGGGAGCGCACCGCCCTCGCCGCCAAACTGGCCCCGTACGCGACCGGGCACCTCCCCGCCGTCGACTTCGACCGGGTCTTCGACGACCTCCGGGACCGTGGCTGGCTCGCCGAGTCCGCGGACGGCGGCGCCCTCGTCCTCACCGAGGCCGGAGAGGCCGGCCGGCAGCGGGCCCGCGAGCGCCTCGCCGCCGCCCACGAGCGGATCCACGACGGCATCCCCGCCGCCGACCGGGCCGCCGCCCTCGACGTGCTGCGCCGCATGGTCGCCAACCTCGGCGGGGACGCCGACCTGCCGTCCTGAGGCGCCGTCCCGGGCCGCATGAGCCCGGCCCGGGCCACCGGGGCCCGGGACTCAGCCGGTGGCGCCGTCGGCCAGGCGCTCCTGCTGGATCTCGGGCCGCTTGCTGTCCCAGAGCAGCTCCCACACCTTGAACACGCAGTGGTAGTCCCGCATGCTGCCCTTGGCGATCAGCATGTAGGTGTCGCCGTCCCGCAGGACGGTGCGCTGGCGGGGGTTGAACGGGTGCTGCGGCGTGTACGTCGGGACGAGCCGCTTCAGCTCGGCGAGCGCCTCCTCGCGGCTGCCCTCGATCTCGGCGAGCACCTTGGTGCCCCAGATCCGGTCGTTGCCGACGCCCTCGGTCTCCTGGACGATCAGTGCCCAGCGCGCCATGGCCCACCCCTCAGTTCAGCTGCCGAAGCCTGCGGAAGCGATCATCCTACCGAGACGGGCGAAGGCACCGCCGGGGCTGGCGCCTTGAAGAAGATGGTGGTCGGGTGCGGGACGCCCGCCGGGTCGGTCGCGTAGTCGGGCACCGTGCCGACCCTGGTCCAGCCCGCGGCCTCGTACATCCGCTCGGCGGGGCTGTCCGTCTCGGTGTCCAGCACCAGCAGCCGGATGCCGCGCCCGGCGGCGGCCGACTCCAGGGCGTCGAGCAGCCGGCCGGCCAGGCCCTGCCCGCGGTCCCTCGGGTCGACCATCAGCTTGGCCACCTCGCCGCGGTGACGGCCGTTCGCGGGCGTCGCGGGGCGCAGCTGCACCGTCCCGGCGATCCGGCCCGCGCCCCCGGCGTCCTCCGTGCCCGCGCCCCCGGCGTCCGTGCCGTTCCCGCCGTCCTCGCCCGCGCGGGCCACCCAGAGCAGCAGCCGTCCGGCCGCGACGTCCGGGACCAGCGAACGCCACCAGGCCGCCGCCGCGTCGTGGTCGAGCGGGGCGAGGAAGCCGAGCGAGGCGCCGCCGTCGACGGTGTCCACCAGCAGCCCGGCAAGCCGCCCCGACGCGTCCGCCAGTTGCTCCGCCGTCAACAGCTCGACTGTGTACATGCTCACTCCCTCGCCTCGGACCGTCCGGAGCCGGGCCCCGTGCGGAATACTCGCCGGTACCCGCGACGGCCGGTACCCCCGCCGGCCCCGGAGCGGCACCCCGACCGGCCCGGACGCCACCGGCCCGGACCGGTGACCGCCGAGACTACAAGCACGACAAGGAGCTTCAATGGCGAAGCCGAACCGGATCGACCCGGCCGACCTGCTCGCCGTCGGTGACCTGCTCACCGACGAGGAGCGGCTGATCCGCGACACCGTCAGGAAGTTCACCGAGGAGCGGATCCGCCCGCACCTCGGCGACTGGTTCGAGCGCGGTGTCTTCCCGGCCCACGAACTCGCCCCCGAACTGGGCGCCCTCGGTGTGCTCGGCATGCACCTCGACGGCTACGGCTGCACCGGCTCCACCGCCGTCGCCTACGGCGTCGCCTGCATGGAACTGGAGGCGGCCGACTCCGGACTGCGCAGCTTCGTCTCCGTCCAGGGCTCGCTGGCGATGCGCTCGATCCACGCCTACGGGTCCGAGGAGCAGAAGCAGCGCTGGCTGCCCGGCATGGCCGCCGGCGAGCTCATCGGCTGCTTCGGCCTCACCGAGCCCGACTTCGGCTCCGACCCGGCCAACATGCGCACCCGCGCCCGCCGCAAGGGCGCCGGCGAAGGCGCCGACTGGGTGCTCTCCGGTTCGAAGATGTGGATCACCAACGGCAGCATCTCCGACGTCGCCGTCGTGTGGGCGCAGACCGAGGACGGCGTCCGCGGCTTCCTCGTGGAGCCCGGCACCCCCGGCTTCACGGCCACCGACGTGCACGGGAAGCTCTCGCTGCGCGCCTCGGTCACCAGCGAGCTGGCCTTCGACGAGGTCGTGCTGCCCGCCGACGCCGTCCTGCCCGGCGTGACCGGCCTGCGCGGACCGCTCTCCTCCCTCAACGAGGCCCGCTACGGCATCCTCTGGGGCACCGTCGGCGCCGCGCGCGACTGCTACACCGCCGCGCTGGACTACGCGAAGAGCCGCGTCCAGTTCGACCGCCCGATCGCCGGGTTCCAGCTCACCCAGCAGAAGCTGGTCGAGATGATGCTGGAGGTGGAGAAGGCCTACCTGGTCGCGCTGCGGATCGGCCGGCTCAAGGACGAGGGCGCGGCCCGCCCGGCCCACATCAGCTTCGGCAAGCTCAACAACGTGCGCGCCGCGCTGGAGATCGCCCGCAGCGCCCGTACCGTACTCGGCGCCAACGGCATCACCACCGAGTACCCGGTGCTGCGGCACGCCAACAACCTGGAGTCGGTGCTCACGTACGAGGGCACCAGCGAGATCCACACCCTCGTCCTCGGCGAGGCCATCACCGGCGAGTCGGCCTACCGCTGACGGCCGGTGCGCCCCGAAAAGCGGTGGCCGGGCCGGCACCGGCCCGGCTACCGTCGCCCCCCATGACCAGCCGGACGCCCACCACCTCCCCGACCACGACCCTCTGGCGGCCCACCGGGCCCGAGGAGTTGGCGCTGGTCGAGGCCGCCGACCGGCGCGCCTGGCCGCCCCGGCTGCCCGACCAGCCGATCTTCTACCCGGTGCTCAACGAGGACTACGCGATCCGGATCGCCCGCGACTGGAACGTCCCCGCGTCCGGCGTCGGCTACGTCACCAGGTTCGAGGTGGACACCGCCTTCCTGGCCCGCTACCCCGTGCAGCAGGCCGGCGGCCGGACCATCCTCGAACTCTGGGTGCCCGCCGAGGAGCTGCCCGAGTTCAACCGGCACATCGTCGGCCGCATCGAGGTCGTCCACGAGTTCCGGCCCGCGCCGTGACGGGCGGGGCGGGGGAGGGCGGTGTGCGGGAGGGCGCGGCGAGGGAGGGTGGTGCGTGGGAGGGCGGTGCGCCCGGGCTGCTCACCTCGGCCCAGGCGACGAGCACCACCGTGCTGCTCGCCGAGGCCGCCGCCGCCCGCGGCCTGGAGACCGCGGTCCTCGCCGGCCCGGCCACCGTCGACCGGCTGGCGGGTCGGGCCGTCCACTGGTACGGCGGCCCGTTCGCCGCCGCCCGGGTCGCCGGTCCGCTCGGCCTCGCCCTGCTCGAACCCGCGGACGACTGGCTGCCCGGGCTGCCTGAGGAGTTCACCGGCCGCCGGATCGAGCTGACCACCCTCTCCGAGGCGTGGACGCTCACCCGGCCGGCCTTCGTGAAGCCGCCCGCCGACAAGTCCCTCCCGCCGGCCGTCTATCCCGACGGCTCCCGCCTGCCGCGCCACGGCGAGCGGATCGGCCCCGACACTCCGGTGCTGGTGAGCGACCCGGCGACCTTCGGCGCCGAGTACCGGCTCTTCGTCCTCGACGGCGAGGTCGTCACCGGCAGCCGCTACGCCCGCTTCGGCCGGCTCGACCCCGGCCCGCTCACCCCCGGGGCCGCCGCCTTCGCCGACCGGCTCCTGGCCGCCGCCGGTGCGAGCCTGCCCAGTGCCGTCGCCCTCGACGTCGGCCGGCTGCTCGACCCCTACGACCCGGTCGCGCGCTGGGCCGTCGTCGAGGCGAACCTCCCGTGGTTCGCCCACTGCTACGCGGCCGATCCGGCCCGCGTCCTGGACGTGGTCCTGCGCGCCGCCGGCCCGGTCGCGGCGCTGCGCCCGGCCGACCACCGGTTCGTCCGCACCTCCGGCTGACGGCCCCGGCCAGCCCTCCCGCCGGCCTGCCGCCGCCCGGGCAGGCCCTTGCCTCCCGCCGTCCGCCCGCAGCTCGTAGGCCCCTGCCACCGGCCGGACACCCGCTGTTCCATCCGGGGACACCAACCGGTACCCCGGGCGGTGCAGCATGTCGCGGTCGGCGGCGCCTGCGGGGCGCGGCCGGGCACCGCGAAAGGAAACCCCCTCACCATGGCCACACCTCCGCCGCCCCGACCCCGTGTCCTCGTCGTCGGGATCGACGGCGTCCGGTACGACCTGCTGGAGCAGGTCCCGATGCCGAGGCTCGCGGAGGTGGCCGAGGCCGGGTTCCTGGCGCCCGTCACCGTGGCGGAGTCCACGCCCACCATGTCCGGCCCCTGCTGGGCCACCATCGTCACCGGTGTCGAGCCCGCCAAGCACGGCGTCTGGGGCAACCACCTGGCCGGCAACCGGCTCGACGTCTTCCCCGACTTCGCCACCCGCCTCGCCCGGCAGGACCGCCGGCGCACCTTCGTCGCCGCGGGCTGGGACCCGCTGGTGATCAACGAGTCCGGCGGCCCGCTGTTCCGCGCCCCCGGCCGCCTCTCCTACGTCGCCCCCGCCGAGGACAGCCCCGAGGCCTGGGAGGCCGTGGACGAGGAGGTCACCCGGGAGGCCGTGCACGTCCTGTCCACCGCCGACCCGGAGGCGTCCTTCGTCTACCTCGGCGCCGTCGACGAGACCGCCCACTTCCTCGGCTGCGGCGAGGAGTACCGGGCCGCCATGCGCGCCGCCGACCAGCGCCTCGGGCGGCTGCTCGACGCCGTCCGGGGCCGGGCCGGCCACGCCGACGAGGCGTGGACGGTCATCGTCGTCACCGACCACGGCCACGTCGACGGGGGCGGCCACGGCGGCCGCACGCCCGAGGAGCGCACCGCCTGGGTGGCCTGCGCCGGACCCGGCATCCCCGCCGCCCCGCCGGCCGGCGAGATCCGCCACCCGGACGTCGCAGCCCAGGTGTACGCGGCCCTCGGACGGCCCATCGACCCGCACTGGACTCTGGACGGCCGCCCGTTCCCGGTCGCCCGGCCCGTCCCGGCAGGCGTCTGAAAGCGCTGGTCACAGGGGTTGTCGGGGGGGCCTCGCCAGGGCCGGTGAACCCTGAGGCGCGGGCGCCGCGTATCCCCCTGTAGGTGGAGACCGTACCCCTGCGGTCGGAGGAACGGCCGCGACCTTCAGGTGACGCCCCGGCAGCCCACGACGGGTCAGGATGGAGTGACCCCGGGAGACCGGGCGGCGCAAACGCGTCAGACGGCGGACACCGGCAGCGGTGGCACCGGACAGGAGAGGGCAGGGCGGGGCATGAACGGCATCGTGAGCAAGGTCGCACTCGGGATCGCGGGCACGGGCATGGTCGTGGCCGTCGCGGCCGTGGCGGTCGGCCCGCGGGTCTCCGAGTGGTACGACGGCCGCCACCAGGAGCAGGCCACCTACGCCACCGGCAGCGCCGCCAAGGCGAGCGCGCACACGATGCCGGGCTGGCTGCCCGACAACGCGTCCTCCGTCCAGTACATGCGGTCCACCACGGGCGACGACCGCCTGCTGCACGCCACCCTGGCCGAGGGCCGGCTGCCCGCGGGCTGCACCACCACCACACCGGGCCGCGGCGTCCACCCGGTGCCGGCCACCCTGAAGGCGGGGTGGTTCCCGGAGGGCGTCGCCTCGAAGATCACCGGCAGCTGCGGGCACTACAACGTCACGCTGACCGGCAACCAGCTGTACGCCTGGCAGGACGGCGCCGCCGTCCAGGCCGCGCAGCGCGCGGGGCAGCAGGCCAAGCACTGACTCCGGCCGGGTGCCGAGGCCGGCACTGCGCCTGGCCCGGCCGGGTGGTGATGTCGGCACCTGGCCCGGCCGGGTCTGATGCCGGCACCGCACGGGGCCCGGCCCGAGGGTCCGGGTGGTCGAGGCCCGGATGGTCGAGGTCCGGGTGGTCGAGGCCCGGGCGACCTGGGCCGGGCGACGTGGGCCGGGCGCGCCACGAAGGCCGGGCGGCGCTGGGCCGCGCGGCCGACGCCGGGTATCGCGGGCCGGTCCCGCTGGGGTAGGACGGAGCGAGCAGCAACCCAGCGACCGTCCCGTGAGGAGCCCCATGCCTGGTCCGACCGCCGGCCCCGCCGGCGAGACGTCGACCGCCTCCACCACCCGCACCGGCTCCGGCCGCACCGGCACCGCCCCCGGCCGCGCCACCGTCGCCGTCCTCGGCGGCCTGGTCGCCCTCGGACCGCTCACCACCGACCTCTACCTGCCCGGCCTGCCCACGATCGCCGGGGACCTCGCCGTCGAGCCGGCGGCCGTCCAGCTGACCCTCACGTTCTCGATGTTCGGCGTGGCGGCCGGGCAGCTGATCCTCGGACCGCTCAGTGACCGCTTCGGCCGCCGTCCGCCGCTGCTCGTCGGCCTCGTCGTCTACACCGTGGCCAGCGTCGTCTGCGTGTTCGCGCCCACCCTGCCCGTCCTGGTCGCCGCCCGGTTCGTCCAGGGCGCCGCCGGGGCGGCGGGCCTGGTCATCGGCCGCGCGGTCGCCCGGGACCGCTTCCAGGGCATCGCGATGCTCCGCTTCCTCGCCTCGGTCAGCCTGATCTCCGGCCTCGCCCCGATCCTCGCCCCGCTCGTCGGCGCGCAGCTGCTCCGCGTGACCTCCTGGCGCGGCACCTTCGGCGCTCTCACCGCCCTCGGCCTGCTGCTCTCGCTGGTCGCCTTCGCCGCCCTGCGCGAGACGCTGCCGCCCGCCGACCGCCACCGCGGCGGGCTCGCCGGCACCCTGCGCACGATGGGAGGCCTGCTGGGCAACCTGCCGTTCCTCGGCCTCGTCCTGACGAGCGCCTTCGCGTTCGGCTCGCTGTTCGGCTACATCAGCGGCTCCTCGGTGGTGCTCCAGCACGTCTACCACGTCTCGCCGCAGACCTACAGCCTGCTCTTCGGCGTCAACTCGCTGGCCATCGTCGCCGTCACCCAGCTGAACGGCCGCGTGCTCGCCCGGCGCTACACCCCCGGCGCGCTGATGCTCGCCGGGCTCGGTGCGGCGATCGCCGCCGGGGTGGCCCTGCTCCTGGTCACCGCCGTCTGGGACTTCGGCCTGCCCGGGGTCTGCCCGGCCCTGTTCGTGCTGATGGGCAGCCTCGGCGTGATCCTCCCGAACACCGCCGCCCAGGCTCTGAGCCTCGTCCCGCCGCAGGCCGCCGGCTCCGCCTCGGCCCTCCTCGGCACCGGCAACTTCGTGTGCGGCGCCGTCGTCGCCCCGCTCAGCAGTCTCGGCGGCTCGCCCTCGGCGGTGCTGCTCGCCACCGTCGTCCTCGTCTGCGCGCTCCTCGCCGCCGTCTGCTACCTCGCGCTCTGCCGCCGCGGGCCGGCGCCGGACGCCGCGGCGGCCGCGTCGGCGGGCTGACGGGGGAGGCCCCTCGGCGGGCCGGCCGGGCCGCTCACCCCCTTTCGGAACGTGCCGCCGGGGGTGCCGCGCGGGGGGGGCGCGGCACCTCCGGCGGGGTGGTCGGCTACTGCGCGCCGGGCGCAGCCTGCCGGGGCAGGCAGGGCAGGCAGGGCAGGCAGGGCAGGTGGGTCAGACGGGTCAGGCGATGGCGAAGTCGTCGCCGTAGACGTTGCCCTGGCCGTACCAGCCGTGCAGGTACACCGTGACGGTGCCGGAGGCGCCGGTGGTGAACGGGACGCTCAGCCTGGTCCAGCCGGAGGCGTTCGTCCAGGTGCTGGCGGTGGCGCCGCCGCTCACGCCGAGGTAGGCGTAGCTGCCCTGGACCCAGCCGCTCAGCGTGTACGAGGTGTTGGGCTGGAGCGTCACGGTCTGCGAGCACTGGCCGGTCTGGCCGGCGCCGGCCGCCGCCTGGAGGGCGTAGGAGCCGGAGTGGGCCGGGGTGGAGACCACCGCGCCGCCGCTCTGGCAGGTCCAGGGGGTGAGGCTGCCGGTCTCCAGGCCGCCGTTGACGAGGCCGCCGGGCGGGGTGACCCCGGTGACCGTCAGGTTGTAGGTGCCGGTGTGAGTGCCGGACGCGCCGCTGCCGGTGACGGTCAGCGGGTAGGTGCCGGGGGCCGCCGAGGCGGTGGTGGTGATGTTGAGGGTGGCCGTGTTGCCGGCGGTGACGCTGCCGGGGGTGACGGTGGCGGTGACGCCGGCGGGGGCGCCGGTGACGGTGAGGTTGAGGCTCTGTGCGGATCCGGCCGTCACGGCGGTGGAGATGGTCGCGTTGGCGGAGGAACCGGCGGTGACCGTACCGGAGTTCGGGGTCACGGCGACCGAGAAGTCGTTGCCGGGCTGGGTGCTCGTCACCTTCAGCGTGTAGCTGCTGGTGTGAGTGCCGGACGCGCCGCTGCCGGTGACGGTCAGCGGGTAGGTGCCGGGGGCCGCCGAGGCGGTGGTGGAGATGTTGAGGGTGGCCGTGTTGCCGGCGGTGACGCTGCCGGGGGTGACGGTGGCGGTGACGCCGGCGGGGGCGCCGGTGACGGTGAGGTTGAGGCTCTGTGCGGATCCGGCCGTCACGGCGGTGGAGATGGTCGCGCTGGTGGAGGAACCGGCGGTGACCGTACCGGAGTTCGGGGTCACGGCGACCGAGAAGTCGTTGCCCACCGGGGTGCTGCTGGTGAAGGGCGCGAAGATGTGGGTGAAGTCCCAGGTGCCCTGGCTGATCCCTGAGCAGTCGTCCCGCCCGCCGGTCCCCGGGCAGCCGCCGTTGTCACGCTGGAGGGCCCAGAAGGAGAGCGTGTTGATGCCCTTCGAGACCGCCCAGTTGTAGACGGTGGTGGCGTTGGCGACGGTGAAGGTCTCGGCCGCGCCGAAGTCGTCGATGCCGACCATCTCGGTGATGCCGATCGAACCCCACAGCTGGGCGGGGGTCTTGGTCGGGTAGAGCTTGGCCAGCTGGTTGTAGAGCCCGGTCGCCGAGGTCTGGGTGTCGGCGGCCATGTCGTGGGCGGCGTTGTCGTAGTAGTCGAAGGTCATCATGTTGACGACGTCGATCCGGGCGTTGTTGCTGACCGCGTTCTTCAGCACCGCCAGGCCGCTGGAGGCCAGACCGCTGGTGGTGGTCGGCAGCGTGTAGGAGAACTGGACCGAACGGCCGTTGGCGGCCGCCCAGTCCTGCACCAGCTTGATCGCCTTGTTGCGGCGGTCGATGCCGGCGGTGTTGGTGAGTGAGTTGTCCTCGATGTCGAGGTCGATCCGGCTGATGTCGTAGGTGGTGATGACGTTCTCGAAGGCGGCCGCGATCTGGTTCACGTCCGTGCAGCTGTCGGCGAGTTCGGTACCGGTGTTGTCGGCGGTGTAGCCGCCGAAGGACGGGATCACGTCGCCGCCGTTCGCCCGGATGGTGGCGATGTCGGCCCCGAACGAGGACGAGGCGACCGGCAGTCCGGTGTCGCCGTTCCAGTACGGCGTGCACGAGCCCTTGGTGGCGGTCTGCAGGAACGCCATCGTCAGGTGCTTGGCGCCGGACTGCGCGGCCAGCGCCGCCGGGCTCTGGCCGGTCCAGGACTCGAAGTAGGGGGCGAACACCCGGCTCGGCAACGGGGTCGCGGCCTCGGCCGGGCCCGTCCCGGCGGCGACCAGCCCGGCCGACGCGACCAGCGTGGCACAGGCGGTCAGGGCGGCCTGGATCGTTCTGCGTAGACGCATGGATTCTCCAACAGACTTGGTGGGGCAGGACGTTGGTGAGGTACTGAGCTGTGCTGCGGGAATGCGGAGGTGTGGTCTTGCTCGGTAACGGCCTTGCTGGATGGGGGCGTTGCGGAGTTGCACCTTGCGGGCTTGCGGGCTTGCGGGCTTGCGGGCTTGCGGGCCTGCGGGGGTGCGGACTTGCGGGGTGGGGGCGTGCGGGAGCCGCGGCGGAACGGGCATGCCGGTGTGCGGGCATGCGGAACGGTGCGGTCGGGGGTGGAGCGGAGCAGGGCATGGCAGTGCCTCAGCCGCCGGTGGTCACACCCCCACAGTGCATCCCGGTCGGATCGACATGCTTATGGTTGGACTAGACCAGTCCTCTGTCAAGAGTCCTAACAGTTCGTCGGCGCACCGGTCCGGCCGTTGTAGGGCGGGCAATCTGCTTGCGGGCGGCGGTGCCGTTCGACATGATCGTTCCCATGTGCGACCTCAACAGGAAGGGCGATCGCCGCCCGGGCAGGTGAGCCCCACCCGCCGCCGCCGGACACCCACGGCCCGGCCCGCGCCACCCGCAGCTCGCAACTCGAAGCCCGCGCCGGAAGCCGGAAGTCCGAGCCCGAAGCCCGAGGCCGGAAACCGGAAGCCGGAAGTCCGAGGAGCGTGGCGGGATTCGCTGTGCGCGCCCGAGTGCTTGCCGTCCGCCGCCGGCCGCCCACGACGGGCCGCCTGCGGTGAGTCGTCCGCGATCCCGATGACCGCGATCCCGATGGCCGCAATGCCGATGTCCGCGATCCCGACGTCAGCCGTACTTCCCGCACGCCTTGCTCCCGTCCGCCCCGCGCCCGTTCGACCCCCTGGAGGAAACCCTGTGATGACGACCCCGCTGGAGACCGCCTGGAGCCTCGTCGAGGCCGGTGACCCGGACGCGGCCCTGCGCGAACTCCGCTCGGCCGCAGCGGAGGTGGCCGCAGCCGAGGTCGCCCCGCTGGTTGGGCGGCTCGCCGTCGACGGCGGCTTCGAGGACCTCGCCGCAGCCGCCCGCGCCCTCGTCGCCGCGCCCGCCGACCCCGTTGCGCTCTACGAGTACGGCTACGCGTGCGTCGGAAGCGGCGCCGCCTTCCTGGCCGTCCCCGCCCTCGCCGAGGCCCTGCGCCTGGCCGCCGCCCCGAAGCGCGGCCTGTTCGCCCGGGGTCACGGCCGTACCGACCAGCGCCTGCCCATCCTCGCCGAACTCGCCGTCGCCCTGGAGGACGAGGAGCGGCACGCCGAGGCCGTCACGGTGCTGCGCGAACACGACGCCCTGCTCCGCGACTGGCCCGAGCGCTACCTGCTCGCCTACAACGCCTTGATGGCCGGCGACGTCGCCGCGGCCCGCGCGGACCTCGACCGCCTGCCCGCCGACGCCGGGCAGTGGCAGCCCGCCGCCGACCGGCTGCGCCGCTCACTGGAGCGCGCCGACGCCGTTGCTGCCACCGCACGGCCGGGCGGTCCCGACCCACTCGGCCACCAGGCTCTGCGCGCCTGGCACTTCACCCTCACCGGTGGCCTGCTGGCCACGCTCTCGCCGTACGGCTGGAGTGCGGGCATGACCGGCCGCTACGCGTTCATCCAGGACGACTACGGCCTCTGCCGTCGCACGCTGGAGCGGCTGCGGCTGGTGCTGGAGGCGACCGGGACCCGCCCGCACTCGGTCTTGCTGCTGCCGGGGCGTGCCGACCGCGCTCTCGGCCTGGCCGCCGCGGAGGTACTCGGCCTGCCCGTGCAGCCCTACCGGCCGGGCGCCGGGAACTCCGTCGTGGTGGCGTACGACCTGGGGGAGGTGGACGACGAACTGGTCGCCCTGCTGCGCGAGCGTGCGCCCGGCGAGGTGCTGTACGAGCACGCGACGTGCTGGACCAGCCCGCCGGGCGCTGCCGCCGACGTCTGCGGCCTGCTCGGCCAGACGGTGCGTGCCCCCTGGGAGCCCTTCGGGGGCGAGCCGGACGGGCGCACCGCCGAGGAGTTGGCGGCGGACGTCCTCGCCGCCGACCCGACGCCCGACGACGGTGACGGAGAGACCCCGGCCGACCCGGACGAGGCGCTGGCCGCCTTCGCCCACGCCGTCGGGCACCGGTGGCTGGCCGGTCCGCGCGACCGTTGCCGCTCCAGCGGCCCGGTCCGCAGCTCGCGCTTCGCGTGATCTGCTTCGTCTGCTGTGCAGCATCCCTGAGGTGACGTCAGGTGCGGCGAATGGGAGGCCCTCCGAGTCCGGGGGTCTCTCACCCGGCGCTGTTCCGGTCGGCCTGCGCCTTGTCAGGCCGTTGGCGGGAGACGGGGCTCCCGCGCGTCGGTGACCGCCCGCGCTGGGGTTCTCGCGGCCCCTGCAAGGGGGTTCGAGCGGCATGGCGGAACGGCGGCACCGCGGCATTGGTGCGCCGTGGGCGCGCGCGGGGGGCGCGCGCGGCCCCCGCGGGCCGGGGGGCCGGGCGCCCGGCCGCGCACCCGGGGGGGGGTGGGGGGGCGCGCGGACCAGCCCCCCCCCCCCGGGGTGGTGAGGGCCG
>NZ_JBHJUK010000003.1:149587-179078 GCF_042266225.1 Kitasatospora sp. NPDC056181 | reverse complement strand
CCAACTTGTTTTTTTTAATTATACCATAATTCCCCGCCGTTTTGGGGGCGGGGGCCGGTTGGGGTTCCCCTTTTTTGGCCATGGCATAAAGCGTCTACCCCCGACATTAGTACGACAAATTGGACCGAAGCCCGCCGCGATCATTCGAACACGGGTGATGTCTGTGCAGGTCAGACCGGGATGGACGAAAGGGGACAGCCCGGCGGCGCCGAGTTGCCCGGGAGGTGAAGCGCCGGAGCCCCGCGGCCGGAACCGTCCGCGCGGGCACGACGGCGCACCGCGGAACGCACCGGAAGGACTACGACGACGGCGCACCGCCCGTGGACGCGCGGCGTGGCCGCCACCGCCGGGGCGCCACGGACGGCGTGCCGCGGGTCGGGCGACGGGTGGGTACTACGGGTGGGTACTACGGGTGGGGGCGGGTGCGCTGGGCGGGGAAGGGCGGCGGCGCGGTGACGCGGCGGCGGGCGATCTCGGCGAGGGTGTCGAAGATGATGTCGCCGATCAGGACGGGATCGCGCAGGGTGTCCGGCGTCCGGTGCGTGACCGGGCCGGCGGTCGGTGGGCGCTCGTCTTCGAGGTGGCGAGGTGGCATGGCTCTTCCTGCCGACGGGGTGGCCTTGGGCGGTCATTCCCGTCCACCCCCGGAGCGACACCCCCGGTACGGCCGAATCGGCCGGAAACCTCGGCCCGGGGGCCGAAACCTACGCGGACGGGATACAGGGTGGGGGTATTGTCGGCCGGGTGACGGCGGGCGGACGACGGAGTTCCGGGCAGAACGGCGGGCGGGCGGCCGCCCGGCTCCTGCTGCTCTGCGCACTGCTCGCCGGGCTCTTCCTGATGCACGGCTCGCCGACCTCGGCGGGCGGCTGCCACCGCGGCCCGGAGCCGGCCGCGGCGCTCACGGCGCCCGCAGCGCCCGCAGCGCCCGCACCGGCCGCACCGGCCGCGGCGGCGCAGCACCACGGCGGCCCGGACGCCGCTCCGGGCCTCACCGCACCGCGGACGCACGACGACGGCCGGCCGGCCGTCTCCTGCGTGTCGGCCCGGGACCGCGACGGCGCCGCGCTGCCCGCCCCGGGGCCGTACGCCCTCGCCGCGACCGCCCTGCCGCCCGCCGCCCTCGCCGGACCGCGCCGACGGCCTGCCGACGGCCCGCGGGCGCCACCCGCCGCCGGGCGGGGACTACTGCTCCGCAAGTGCGTCGCACGGACGTGACCGGGCCCGCGCCGGACCTCCCCTGAGGGAGGCCCGGGCGCGCCGCGTCCTGCCCGTACACACCGGAAGAGAACCCACCGCATGTCCCTGCGCACCCGTACCCGCCGTACCCCGGCCCGCGCCCTGGCGCTCACCGCCGCGGCCGCCGCCCTCTCCCTCGCCCTGGCCGCCTGCGGCTCCGACGCGATGAGCGGGATGGACCACGGCGCCGGCCCGGCGGCCACCACGACGGCCACCACGGCCACCGCCACGGCGGGCGGTGGCCACCAGGGCCACCAGATGCCCGGCGCCGACGCCGCCTCCCCGGCCACGGCCGACCCCGCCGACGCCCCCGGCCTCGCCGACGAGCGGAACGGCTACCGCCTCACCTCCACCACCGGGACGCTCACCGCCGGCGCCCCCGCCGAGTACCGGTTCACCGTCACCGGGCCCGACGGCAGGCCGGTCACCGCGTTCCGGACCGACCAGACCAAGCGGATGCACTTCTACGCCGTCCGCTCCGACCTGACCGGCTTCCAGCACCTGCATCCCGAGATGGCCGACGACGGCACCTGGACCGCCCCGCTGGCCGCGCTCACCGCCGGCACCTGGCGCGTCTACGCCTCGTTCATCCCGGACAGCGGCGCCGGCCGGGGCACCGGCCTGGTGCTCAGCCGGACGGTGACCGTCCCCGGCGAGGGCGCGGCGGCCACCGCCGAGCTGCCCGCCGCGACCGGCACCGCGACCGTGGACGGGTACACCGTCACGGTCGAGGGCACCCCGGCCGCCGGGAAGGCGGGCGAGCTGAAGGTCACCGTGAGCAGGGACGGCAAGCCGGTCACCGACCTCCAGCCGTACCTGGAGACCTTCGCCCACCTGACCGCCTTCCACGCCGGCGACCAGGCCTTCGCCCACCTCCACCCGGAGACGAAGGCCGAGGCCGGCGGCACCGGCGGCCCGTCCCTGCCGTTCCACGCCGAGCTGCCGGCGGCCGGGGACTGGCGGCTGTTCCTGCAGTTCCAGACCGGCGGGCAGCTGCACACCGCCGGGCTGACCCTCAAGGTCGGCTAGGTCCGGCCCCGGGGCGACCCGCCGCCGGGAGGCCGCCGCCACGGCGGTGACCTCCCGGCGGCGGTAGGCGAAGATGGACCGGTGACCACACCCCGCACCGCCCCCCGCCTGATCGCCACCGACCTGGACGGCACCCTGCTCTGCTCCGGCGGGACCGTCAGCGCGCGCACCGCCGCCGCCCTCGCCGCGGCCGAGGCGGCCGGCGTCCAGGTGGTCTTCGTCACCGGCCGGCCGCCGCGCTGGATGCAGCAGGTCAGCGCGCACATCGGCGGCCACGGGGTGGCGATCTGCTCGAACGGCGGCGCGGTGGTGGACGTGCGGCGCGGCGAGCTGCTGGAGTCGTTCCCGCTCGACGCCGGCACCGCGCTCGACGTGGCGGCGGCGCTGCGGGCCAAGCTTCCCGGCACCGCGTTCGCCTTCGAGTACCCGGCCGGGTTCGCCCGCGAGCCCGGGTACGCGGTGCCGATGTGGGGCCAGGACGAGGACCATCCGGTCGGCCCGGCGGAGGAACTGCTCGGCACCGGCGGCCCGGTGCACGGCCTGTTCAAGCTGCTGGCCAAGCACCCGGACCTCGACCCGGACAAGCTGCTCTCCGAGGCGCGCGAAGCGGCCGGCCACCTGGCCGAGATCACCCGCTCCGCGCCGATACCGCTGCTGGAGATCAGCGCGCCCGGCGTCACCAAGGCCAGCACGCTGGCCCGCTGGTGCGCCGGGCGCGGGATCGACCGGAGCGAGGTGGTGGCCTTCGGCGACATGCCGAACGACCTGGAGATGCTGGCCTGGGCCGGCACCGCCTACGCCGTCGCCAACGCGCACCCGCAGGTGCTGGCGGCGGTGCCGCTGCACACCGTGAGCAACGAGCAGGACGGCGTGGCGGCGGTGCTGGAGCGACTGCTCGCCCCGTGAACGCCGTTGTCCGAAGCGATCGTTATCCGAAGCGGCCGTTGACGTAGTCCGAGGTCCGCTGGTCGCGCGGGTTGCCGAACAGCTGCCCGGTCGGGCCGGCCTCGACGATCCGGCCCGGGGTGTCGTGGGTGGCCAGGAAGAACGCGCAGGACTGCGAAACCCGCTGCGCCTGCTGCATGTTGTGGGTGACGATCACGATGGTGAGCCGTCCGCGCAGCTCGGCGATGGTCTCCTCGACCCGCCGGGTGGAGGTCGGGTCGAGCGCCGAACACGGCTCGTCCATCAGCAGGATGTCCGGCGAGACCGCCAACGACCGTGCGATGCAAAGGCGTTGCTGCTGGCCTCCGGAGAGGGAGCCGCCCGGGGTGTGCAGCCGGG
The DNA here is from genome assembly GCF_042266225.1 of Kitasatospora sp. NPDC056181. NCBI lineage: Bacteria > Bacillati > Actinomycetota > Actinomycetes > Kitasatosporales > Streptomycetaceae > Kitasatospora > Kitasatospora sp. NPDC056181. Next base: position 175,526 of record NZ_JBHJUK010000003.1, on the reverse strand, counting down.
TGGCGACCTCGTCCCAGAGGCCGGCCCGGCGCAGGCTGGTCTCCACCAGGTGCTCGCGCTCCTCCTTGGAGACCTTGATGCCGGCCAGCTTCAGCCCGCTGGAGACGTTGTCCTGGATGGACATCGCCGGGAACGGGTTGGGCCGCTGGAACACCATCCCGATCCGGCGCCGCACCTCCGCGGGCCGCCGCCCGGGCCGGTACACGTCGTCCCCGTCGAGCAGCACCTCACCGGCGAGCGCGGCGCCGCGCACCATCTCGTGCATCCGGTTGAGGATCCGCAGGTAGGTGGACTTGCCGCAGCCGGACGGGCCGATCAGGGCGGTCACCTCCCCCGCGGGCATCGCGAGCGAGACCCGCTCCAGCACCTTGTGCGAGCCGAACCAGGCGGAGACGTCGCGGGTCTCCAGGCCGGCCAGCGGCCCGCCGTCCGCGACGGCCGGGCCGTCCGCCGGGACGGGCGGCAGCGTGAGGGTGGTCTCGGCCGCCGGGCCGGCCTGGTCGTACGCGTCGAACTGCGGGGCGTCGGTCATCGGTACGTCGGTCATCGGTGCATCCGTCATCGGTACGGTCCTCCGGGCGCGCTTCAGTAGAGGTTGGGCAGCAGGGCGGCGGCGTTCTCGTACACCGCCCAGAGCAGCGCGCCGACCACCGGCGCGAGGCTCAGGTAGGCGGCCGAGCGGTGCCACACCCGGGCCAGCACGGTGGCGGACACCACCGCGGCCAGCAGCCCGAGCATCCACAGCTGCAACGTGGCCAGCGCGCCCTTGTCGGCGGCCAGCGCCTTGTCGTACGGGACGGTCGCGGGCCGCCCGCCCGGGTTGGTCTCCGGGTCCCCGTCCAGCCGGGCGCCGACCAGCACCGTGGAGCCGGGGATCCAGTCGGAGTCCCCGGTGACCAGCACCAGCCGGTTGCGGACCGGGTCGCTGATCGGGTGGTCGCCGTCCCCGTACACGTTGACGGTGTAGGTGAACCTCCCCTGGCCGGTGGTCGCCTCGATCTTGTCGCCGACCCGGAGCCTGGACAGCCCGGCGAACGGCGCCCCGAAGCTCGCCCCGCGGCCGAACACCACCGCCACGCCGGCCTGCCCGGGCAGCGCGGTGTCCCGGCGGTGGCCGGGCCCGCGCATGAGGTCCCGGCCGGTGGTGCCCTCCACCACGACGGCCTGGTGCAGGCCGATCGCCGGGATGTCGAGCAGCGCGACCGGGTCGCCGTCGGCCGCGGCCCCGGTCGGGGCGACCGCCCGGGCCAGCTGGTCCCGGAAGGTCTTGTGGGCGGTGGACTGGTAGTGCCGCTCCTGGACGTGCGAGAGCGTGAAGAGGTAGCCGACGAAGCCCGTGATCAGCGCCGCCAGCAGGCTCACCGCCCACGCCCCCTGGAGGAACCGCCGCCGCGCGGGCGAGGCGGCGGACGCCCTCCCGGCCGGCTCCGGCGGCGCCGGGGCGGTGGTCCGGGCGGGGGCGGGTTCCGCCGACGGCTGCGCGGGAAGGGCCGGCTTCTCCAGCGCCGGGGCCGTCACGACCGGCCCCGGACGGAGCCCCGGCGCCGCAGCAGCCGTCGGCCGAGCAGCGGCGGGACGAGCACGACCGCCAGCAGTTCCAGCGCGGTGAGGGAGGAGAGCATCCAGTCCTCGGGCCGCCCGTCGACGGCGACCACGGTGGCCGCGACCTCCCCGCCGCCCCGGCCGCGCGCGACGACCTGGCCGGTCTGCGGGTCGATGACGTCGTCCTCGGCCGCGGCCTCGCCCCCGCCGGCCGTCCCGGCGGCCGGGTCACCCGCGGCGCCTCCCGCGCCGGCGTCCCCACCGGTGGCACCGCCGGTGCCACCCGTGCCGCCCGCGGCGCCGCCCGCACCGCCCGTGCCCCCGGACCCGCCGGTGCCGCCCGAGCCGCCGGCCGTGCCGGCCGCGCCGGGCGTCTTCCCGGTGCCCGCCTTGCCGGTGCCGCCGGTGCCGCCCGAACCCGCGGCGCCGCCCGCGGCGGAGCCCCCGGAGGTCCCGGAGCCCGAACCGCTCTTCACCGCCTTGCCCTCCTGCACCGTGCAGTCCAGCGGCGCGCCCTTGGCGTCGCACGGGCTGGGCTGCGGGGCGTCCTTGAGGACGGTCAGCTCGCCGGCCCCGTTGAAGGTCGGGTTGGCGCAGTTGGAGAGGGAGTTGGGGTCGACCGGGCTGGCGTTGCCAGGGATGTGCTGGGTCTGCAGCAGGCCGCCGCGCACCAGGTTGCGCGGGATCGGCGAGTAGCCGAGGCCGTCCGCCTCGCCCTGGCCCTCGCAGAGCACGTAGGCGAGGAAGCGGCTGAGCGCGGAGCCCTTCTCGTTGGTGAACTTCGGCAGCGGCTTGAGGCTGTTGGCCCGCGGCACGATCAGGTAGCTGTAGCTGGAGATCGGGTACGACCGCGGGTCGTTCATCGAGTAGACGCCGTCGAGGTTCTGCTGGAGGTAGTTGGGGTCGTCCGGCGAGGTGGAGTCGTCGACCCCGCGGATCCTGGCGGCGGTGAGCGCGACGGCGACGTTCGAGGCGGTCGGCAGGGAGTAGTAGCCCGCCGGGTTGAGCACCTTCACGACCGGCCAGTTGCTGCGCTTGGCGAAGGCGTACTCGTCGTAGCCGATGGTGCCGACGCCGGCCGGGGCCTTGATGTAGCCGGCGACGACGTCGGAGCCGTTCTGGGCGACCATCCGGCCGGACTTCGGGAAGAACTCGGTGTAGTCACCGCACGCGACGCCGTTGACGCTCTTGCAGTAGTCGTCCCACTGGCCCTGGTGGGTGTGCTCCATCCACCGGGTGAACTGGGCGGTCGCACCCGAGCCGTCGGAGCGGACGACGGGGGTGATCGGCGTGCTGGGCAGCGCCTTCCCGTAGTCCGCGGTGATCTTCGGGTCGTTCCAGTTGGTGATCTTGTTGGTGAAGATGTCCACGATGGTCTGCGGCGAGAGGCGCAGGTCACGGACCTGCTTGCCGCCCACGACCAGGTTGTACATGAAGGTGGTGCCGCCGGCCGTGACCGGCACGTAGGAGTAGCCGTAGACCGGGTTCTCCGGGTTGCCGGAGCCGCTGCTGTGACCACCGGACCCCAGCCCGTCGTCCGGCTTGGTGCGGAACGGCACGTCCGAGGCGGTGAAGTCGTCCTGGCCGATGCTCCACTGGGTCCGGCCGGCGGCCGACCCGACCGGGTTGAAGTTGATCTGGATGCCCTGCGGCGCGACGTCCTGGCGCCACTGGTCGATGGCCGGTCCGGCCCAGCTGGAGCCGTCCGCGTTGAGGGCGACCGCCGCGTACGCGGGGGTGCTCTGCCCCAGCAGCAGGGAGGCCGCGGCGAGCAGCAGGGACAGCAGCACCGCGAGGGTGCGGGCCACGGGGCGGCTTGCGGCCTCCCACGACATGGGAACTCCTCTGGTACGGAGGGCGGTTGGGCGTGACATCAGTACTCCCCGACGGGTCGGGCGGTGGCGGTGCGGCCCGGGGCGGGCGCGGGAGCCTCGGCCCGGACGGCGGCCTCGCCGCGGCGGGCGTCGCGGTCGATGCGCCGCTTCTGACGCCGCGACAACTGCCCGGGCCGGCGGCCGCCGAGCACCCGCGCGGTGACGAAGAGGATCAGCACCACGGCCATCAGGGTGAGCGCGGCGGCGAACGCCCGGGCCACCATCTCGGGGTAGGGCTGCTTGACGTAGTTCCAGATGTAGAGCGGCAGCGACACCTGGTGCTCGCTGAACGGGTCGCCGTTGAACTGCGAGGTGAAGCCGGAGGTCAGCAGCACCGGCGAGGTCTCGCCGACCCCGCGTGCCATGCCGAGCACCACCGCGGTGACCAGGCCCGGACGGGCCGTGGGCAGCACCACGTTCCACACCGTGCGCCACTGGCTGCCGCCGAGCGCGTAGGAGGCCTCCCGCAGCGTGCCGGGCACCAGCCGGATGACCACCTCGGCGGCCCGGGTGACGATCGGCATCATCATCACGGTGAGCGCCAGCGAGGCCGCGAACCCGCTCTTCTCGAAACCGAAGGTGATGATCACGATGCCGAGGATGAAGAGCCCGGCGACGATCGACGGCAGCGCCGTCATCGCCTCGACCAGCGTGCGCACCGGCCGGGCCATCCGGCCGCCGACCTCGGACATGAAGACGGCCGCCGCGATGCCCAGCGGCACGGCGAACAGCGTGGCCAGGCCCAGCTGTTCGAGCGAGCCGACCACCGCGTTGAGCGCCCCGCCCGAGGTGATCGGGGAGAGCGCGGCGGTGTGGTCCATCGACTCGGTGAAGAAGTTCAGGTGCCTGGCGGCCTCCAGGCCGCGCGACAGGACGTAGCCGATCTGGTCGACGATCAGGGCCACCACCAGCAGCCCCGAACTCCAGGCGACCGCCGCGACCAGCCGCTCGCGGACCAGCAGCGGCCCCCACTGGAGCCTGCCGAGCGCGAAGTAGCCGGCCAGGAAGAGCAGGTACCAGCAGACCAGGAAGCCGAGCACGCCGCTGAACGGCAGGATGCGCTCGTACAGCATCCAGTCCAGGGCGAGCGAGCCGGCCAGCGCGCCGACCGGGGTCAGCACGTCCTCCCGGGTGAAGCCGCCGAGCCGCACCCTCTTCTCGGGGCGGTCGGGCGCGGGCGCCTCCGGCGGCGCACCCGCGGCGGATGGCGCTGCGGGCGGCGCGGCGGGCGGAAGATCGAGGGTGGTCATCGGGTGGTCCCTTCACGGCCGATCGCCGGCGGTTGGTACGGGTCCGGGCGGTGCGGGGCCGGACGCTGCGGCCCCGGGGAGTGCGCGGCCATCAGTCGGCCGTCGAGGCCCCGGAGCGGGACCGGTTGATGACGAAGCCGGCCGCCAGGTTGACCAGCAGCGTGAGCGAGAAGAGCACCAGGCCGGCCGCCATCAGTGCGGAGAGCGAGAGGTCGTCGGACTCGCCGAAGCGCAACGCGATCAGCGCCGAGATCGAGTTGGCGCCGTTCTCCAGGATGTGCGTGATGGCCTCGAAGTTCGGCGAGATGATCAGCGCGACGGCGATGGTCTCGCCCATCGCCCGCCCGAAGCCGAGCATCACCGCGCCGATCACGCCGCCGCGGCCGAACGGCAGCACCACCGTGCGGATCATCCCCCAGCGCGTGGAACCGAGTGCGAAGGCGCCCTCCCGCTCGCCCTGGGGCGCCTGCGAGAACACCTCCCGGCTGAGCGAGGTGACGATCGGGATGATCATCAGCGAGACGACCACCCCGGCGATGAAGGTGGAGGAGGTGTACGAGGTGCCGATGTCACCGGTGCGCACCTTGAGGAACGGGATCGTGTCGCCGAGGTGGTTGGCCAGCCAGCGGACGAACCCGATGATCCGCGGCTGGAGGAAGAAGAGCCCCCACAGCCCGTAGACGATGCTCGGGATCGCCGCCATCAGGTCGACCAGCGAGACCAGCGTCGCCCGGAGCCGCTGCGGTGCGTACTCGGAGATGAAGACGGCGGTGCCGAGCGCCACCGGCACCGCGATGACCAGGGCGATCACGGCGATCAGCAGGCCGTTCGGGAGCACCGCGGCGATGCCGAAGTTGTGCGCCTGGGTCTGCCACTTCTGCTCGGTGAGGAAGGACCAGCCCACCTCGCGCAGGGCGGCCGCGCCGCGCAGCAGCAGGAAGAACGCGATCAGCCCCATGACGGCGAAGACCGAGAGGCCGGCGGCCCGGAGCAGACCACGGAACACCCGGTCGCCCGGCGTCGCGGGGGCGGTGATGGTGCGGGGTACGTCGGGATCACGCTGGGGAGCCCCGGCATGGGGTGCCGCGGGCTCGGCGGCGGCTGTCATGGTCTGCTCTCCGGGACGCTCGATGCGGACGTGCTCGCTACGGGAGTGCTCGGTACGGGGTGCTCGGCGGGTGCTCGGTGCGGGAGTGCTCGATGCGGACGTGCTCGGTCGGTACGGGGCCCGGACTCCGGACGGGGCCGGAGTCCGGGACGGGCTCGGCGGGGCCGGGACGGCGACCCCGCCGAGCCGGTGCGGCCGGCTGCTGCCGGCCGGTCAGGGCCGGCGGCGCAGCCGCGTCCAGCCTCCGCGCAGCGCGGCCGTCGCCCTCGCCCCGGCGGGCGTGCCACCGAGGAGCAGGGCCGCCGGGCCACCGATCAGCAGGACGAGGCCGGTGACCAGGGCGATGGGCAGCAGCAGGCGCGCGCCGCCGGCCCGGTCGGGGGCCGGGGTGCCGGCCGCCACGGGGGCGGCGGCGAGCGGACCGCCGGACGGGCCGGCGGTGGGCTTGGCACCGGCTGCCGGGCCGCCCGCCGCGGGGGCGGCGCCGCCGGCCGCACCGGAGGTTCCGGCCGAGGCGCCGAGGTCACCCGAGGTACCGGATCCGCCGGTCCCGGAGCCCGAGCCCGAGCCGGAGCCCGAGCCCGAGCCCGAGCCCGTGCCGGAGCTGGAGCCGGAGCCGGAGTCCGACCCGCCGGTGGCGGCTCCGGACGTACCGCCGCCGTCGACGGGAGTCGTCCCGCCGGCCGCGCCGCCGGAGTCGACGGGCGTGGCTGCGCCCCCCGAGGTGGCACCGCCGGTGGTCCCGCCCTCACCGCCGGCCGGGGGTCCGGGCGGCGGCACCTGGTTGCCGGGCAGCTTGCCGTCCTGGGCCTCGACGTGCGTCGCGGCGTCCTGGGCCTGCTGGCGCTGGGCGCTGGTCAGGCTGAGGAAGCCCGGTGCGAGCTTGCCGGGGGAGGTGCCGTAGACCTGGCCGCCGTCGGTGACCGTCCGCAGGAAGCGCGCGATCGCGGCGGCCTTCCCGGTGGCGACGCCCGAGGTGGGCACCATCGCGTACTGGACGGTGGTGAGCGGGTAGGCCTGCCGGTCGCGGGTGAACTCGGTGCCGGAGGCGCCGTAGGGGAGCTCCTGCGTCCCGGTGACGGCGTCGACCGGCATGTCGGCCAGCGCCGACTGGAAGCCCGCGGCGGTCGGCGGCACGTACTCGCCGGCCGGGTTCAGCAGCGCCGCCTCCGGCAGCGAGTACGCCTTGGCCTGGCCGGAGTCCATGATCGCGAACAGGGTGCGGACGCCGCGCTCCATCGGCGGGCAGGCGTCGTGGCCGCCGACCCCGTTGATGTCGGTGTTGACGCAGGTCGGCTGGTTCTGGAGGGTCTTGCGGGAGACCCCGACCAGGCCGTCGGCGCCGATCGGGTTCCACTCGAACTGCTTCCAGTGCTGGAGCACCTCGCCGGCCTTCGGGTCGGTCACCCCGGAGTCGTCCTGGCGCTGGAGCGAGTCGACCGGGTAACCGCCGAACTTCGGCCGCTGGTAGACGGTGTTGACGTGCATGCCCCACGGATCCGCCTCGCCGTCCAGGAACCGCGCGGCGTCCGGGTCGGCGGCGATCCAGGAGGTCAGCTGGTAGGTGAGGTCGGTGGTGCTGCCGACGACGATCGGCAGGAACCGGGAGCAGGTCTCCGGCCAGTGGATGCCGTTCTCCGGCGTCTCCGGGTTCAGCTTCAGGAACTCCGGGTCCCGCAGGAAGCAGGTCGGGTTGCCCTCCACCGTGGGGATCGCCAGACCGGGGGACGCGTAGGACTGGGTCAGCAGTTTGGCGACCAGCCGGGCGTTGAGCCTGAGGTCCCGGATCTGCCGGCCGGTCTTCTGGTCGTCGACGACGTAGACGACGGAGATGCCCGAGGTGGCCAGCGGGGAGTAGACGTAGCGCCGGGCGGGGGGCGAGCGGTCCGGCCTCGCCGTCAGTGCGACGTCGGGCCCGCTGCCGGAGAGGAAGGAGGTCCGGGCCTGCGGCTCGCCGCCGCCCAGGGTGTACTGCACGGTCATCGGGTCCTCGCCCAGGCACAGGCCCGAACGCCACTGCTGCATGGCCCGGTTGGCCATCTCCAGGCCGGCCAGCCTGAACGCCGCGGCCTGGGCCTTGCAGTCGCCCGGGGTGGGCGCGAAGGAGAGCGGGACGACGACGTGGTTGCCCCAGGCGCACTGCTCGCCCACGAGGTGCTTGAAGGAGGGGCCCGGGTTGTCGTTGGTCTGGAAGGTGACGGTGTAGTCCGTCGCCGTGTTGGTGAAGTAGTCGACGTCGGTGGTGTGGTCGCTGCAGTCGGCCGCGCCGTTGCGGATGCTGTACACGTCCGCCGGGTCGCCGCCGTAGTTCGGTTCGACGACCAGCGAGCAGGCGTGGGTCGCGTCGCAGCCGAGCGACGGGCTCTGCTGGGCCGTCCAGACCTCGATGTTGGCGACGCCCGAGCCGTCCGGACCGGTCGGCGCGAGGGCCATGTTCGACTGGAAGTCCGGCTGGGTGGTCCCGGCCGGCGGGGCCGTCTGCTCGAAGCCCGCGGCCGGATCGGCGTTGTAGAGCGTGGTGCCGTAGCAGTCGGTGATCTTCGGCTGGGTGCCCCGGCACTGGTAGACCCGCACCGCGTAGGCGATGGACGCGCTCCCCTTCGGGACGACCGTGGCGGGGGTGCCGGTGACGAAGTTGACCGTCGGGGTGAAGCCGCTCCACGAGACCTGGAGCACCTGGTTGACGAGGTCGGCCGTCTGGGAGACCGTGACGCTGCCCTCGGGGCCGTACGTCCCCGTCCCGGGCTGCCAGACCTTGGGACCCGGGACCGTCGTGGGGGCCGCCGCCTTCGCCTCGGGAAGTGCGCCGATCGCGACCGGAACGGTGCCGACTGCCGTCACCACGGCCCAGACGATGGCCAGCGCCGGTAGTCGACGGCGCCACCACCCCGGTGTTCGGGGTTCGGGCGGGCGGATTCTCATCGGGCACCTCCGTACGGTCCCGCGCCGGGCACTGCGCGGCGCGGAGGATGGATCAGGCTGCGAGCGGCCGGCGATTCCGGTGCGCATCCATTCGGCCAGCCGGAGGTGGCCGAATGCGGTCGGCCTGATGTACGAGGGCCCAACGCGACAACTCTGTACCGGAGTTGGGAACTCCGAAAGGAACGACGTGGGCCCGCGCTACGGCGCGGGCCCACGGAAACGCCCCGGAACCGTCAGGAGGTCAGCTACCGGTGGTGAAGGTCAGCGAGAACGAGCCGATCGACTGGCCGGCCTTGAAGAAGGAGGTGTTCAGCTTGGCGTCCACGTACTGCGCGCCCTCGGCGTCCACCTGGAGGTCGGCGGCGGCCAGGGTCTGGGTGGCCCCCACCCGGTTCACCGTGGTGGCGCCGGCCGGGTCCAGCAGCGCCACCGGGGCGGTGCCGTCCACCGGCACGCCGGTGAGCTGCCAGGTGTCGGCGCTGAACGCGAGCTGCTTGAAGACGGCGCTCTTGCCGGTGAAGACGTTGATGAAGAGCAGGCCGCCGCCGAGCTGCACGTTCCCGTAGTACGCCGGGAGGTTGACCGAGCCGCCGGCCACCGGGAAGGCCGCCGAGAAGCCGGCGGTGCCGTCGTAGGACGGGGTCGCCGACGGGAGCGGGATGACCACCAGGCCGTTGACGGCGGAGTCCTTCAGGAAGGTGGTGTTCTCGTGCACCACCGCGCTGCCGGTCGGGGCCGCCGGGGCGGTGTCGGCGACGGCGACACCGCTCGCACCGGTCACGGCGAGGGCCACGGCGGCACCGGCGGCAACGAGGCGGGCGCGGTTACGGGACATGCTGAACTCCTTGGGAGAGGTGAGGGGTTGTGCGAGGCGGAACACCGGCCCGAGGGCCGGGCCGGGCCCGGCGGCCGGGGGTTCGGCACCCCCGGCCGCCGGTCACTGACGGGAGGTCAGCTGTTGTTCTGGATGGTGCTGCCGCAGGCGGCACCCGGGAGGGGCAGGAAGCCGTAGCTCTTGATGTCGTTGGTGCCGTTCTTGCAGATCCAGCCGTTGGTGCTGGCCGGGCCGAAGATGTTGCGGAGCGCGGTGCCGTGGGCGTCCGTCGCGGTCCACTCGGCCTGGCGGACCACGTTGTAGACCACGCGGCCGTACGCGGTGGCCGCGAAGGCCGGCGAGAGGGTGTTGGCGGCGGTGAGCGGCGAGACGCCGTCCACGCTGCGGATGGTCAGGGTGCCGGCCGCGTCACTGCCGCTGCTGTGACCGTTGAAGACCTGGCCGATGTAGTGCGCGACCGAGTACGGGAAGACGGAGGCCGCGTTGGTGAACACCGGGTCGGTGCCCTCGTTCTCCTGCGGGCCGGTCACGACGCAGCCGCCGAGGGCCGGGTTGCCGATCGCGGACAGGAAGAAGGACCGGGTGCCGGAGTTGGCCTGCGGCAGGTACGGCTTGATGGTGGTGCCGGCCGGGACGGCCGGGACCAGCGTGTGCCAGTCGGTGGTGGTGCACTCGTAGATGGCCTTGAGCTGCGCGGTGGTGAGGTTCGCCGGGGCGTAGCCGCCGGACGGGGCGGACCAGGAGACGGCGTCCTTGGCGAAGGCCACGAAGACGTCGGTGGTCGGGTCGCCGCCCGGGTTGGGCTTCGGGCCGCGCGAGGAGCGGGCCACGTCGACCTGGCTGCCGGTCGCGTTCAGCGCGCTGATGCCGGCGCCCGAGCCGTTCGGACGCGGGATGGAGGTGGCGCCGGACTTCGGGGTGATGGTGGCGGAGCCGGTCGCGTCCCAGCTGTAGTAGCGCGGCGAGGTGGTGTCGCCGATGCTGGTCAGGTACGCGTTGTAGTCGGTGGAGAACTGGTTCGACACGGCCTGGGTCGTGTCGGAGCCGACGCTCACGATGTCCTGGGCGGCCGGGGTGACGGTCGGGTCGGCGAGCGCGGTACCGCTCGCGACGGTGGCGACCGAGGTGGCGATGGCGGCAACGGCGAGCAGCTTGGCAGCGGTCTTGCGCATGTTCCTGTTCCTCCGGTGGGAGAGACGTACATCGCTGTACCCGGGCCCTGGTCGGGGTTCCGGGGCCGGTGACCGCGTCCGCGGCGGCCGCTCCGGCAGAGCTGATCCTGGTGGGCGCGGCGGTTGTGCCGGAAGGGCCGTCGGCGGCGGCCGGCGATTGTCGACTCATCGGTTCGGACAGGTTTAACAACTGGTCAGCGCGGCCGCGGCGGGGTGGAAAGCCGCAGGTCGGGGGCCGGTGACGTTCTTCTCCAGGTGGCGGCCCGGGGGGTTGCCGGAAACCTGCGCTTCACCGGGGAGGGGGGTTTCGGGGCGCCCGGGTCACCAGGGCCGTCGGTCGCCCCGGCCGCCGCCGCGCAGCTCCCGGCCGATCCACCGGAGCCCGGAGAGGAAGCCCTCCACGCCGGCCTGGCACTGGTCGCGCCGGAGGTAGCCGCGGGCGCTGCGGGCGACCGGCCCGCCCTCGCCGGCGCCCGGCCGGGTGCTGAGCAGCGGCAGGTGCGCGGTCCAGCCCCAGAGCCGGGCCTCGGACTGGCCGACGGTGCACCGCAGGGCGGCCCGCTCGATGACCAGTTCGCGGACGGCGTCGACGAGTTCGTCCTCGTCGCGGTAGGTCCGGACGCCGACGCCGAGCTGGCGGCCGTTGGCCGCGCGCAGGGCCCAGCCGACGCGGCGGTCGGGGGCGGGGACGATCAGCAGGCGCGGGCCGCGGCGCTCAGCGGGCGGCATCGGGCGCTCTCAACGGCTCGGGGGATCTGGACGCGCCGGGGGCCCTGGAGGTCTCGGCTACTCGCAACGGGCCGGTGGGATCGGGGAGTTCGAGTGCGGGATGCTTGGCCAGCAGCACCACGAACCGCCGGAAGGCGTTCTGGCAGGTCGCGTACCGCTCGTACGCACGGCTGGAGCGCACCTCGGGGAGGCCGCGTGAACCGGGCACGACCCAGATCCAGCCGATGCCGTCCCGGACGTGGGTGATCCGGGCGACCAGGCCGTCGGCTCCGGCGCGTAAGCCGTCGAAGCCGCGCTCGGCCTCGGCGGCCGTCCGGTAGGCGGCCGGTGTGATCGCCACGACCCGGCCGTTGGGCGCCTTGAGTTGCCAGCGGTACCGGCCGTCCGACGCCCGTTCGGCGCGGAAGCCCCCTCGACTTGCCCCTGCTGCGGTGTGACCGTGGCCTGACGCGTCCACTGCTCCCCCAGTCCGGTACCCCTCCGAGACGGGAGTAAAGCTATGTGTGCACACGAGCGGGCCGGAAGGGCGGCAAATGCACAACTTGCTCCGTTGGCCGGGAAGTTCTCCCTCGTTAAACTTTCACCGACTGCACACCAACTGCCCGTCTCGCCCCCCTCTCGCGCACAGCCCGTTCGAAGGCGAGCCACCCCCGGGACACCCCACGGCAGGCCCGCGGCAGGTCCACGGCAGGTCCCGCAGACCGCCCCGCTCCCAGGCCCGTCGCCCGCGGGCGGCGGTTCCTAGAGCCGGGCCGTCCAGCGGACCATCGTCCCCTTCCCGTACGGTCCGGGCTCGTGCCAGGCGTCCCCGCCGAGCACCTCGGCCCGCCGGGTGAGGTTGCGCAGGCCGCTGCGCCGGCCGCCGGCCGGGATGCCGACGCCGTCGTCGGTGACGGTGAGCAGCACCCCGGGCCGCCCGGCACGGTCCAGCGACTCCGGATCGCCGCTCACCGGGTGCCCCTCGTCGTCCAGGTGCACGGTCGCGTCGACCTCCACGCCGACCCGCGAGGCCCGGGCATGCCGGGCCGTGTTGGAGAGCATCTCCCGCAGGGCCGCCAGCAGTTGACGGCCGGTCTTCTCGCCGACCAGGCTCTCCACCGGGCCGGTGAAGGTCACCGAGGGCTTGAACCCGAGCGCCGCCGCGGCCTGGCTGCCCTCGCGCAGCACCCTGGTCCGCAGGGTGTCCGGCGCGTCGCCGTGGTTGTCGTGCTGGAGCGCGTAGATGGTGGTGCGGACCTCCTGGATGGTGGCGTCCAACTCGTCCACCGCTTTGCCGATGCCGGTTCTGACCTCGGGGACGACGGCCCGCCGGGCGGCGCTCTCCAGCATCATCCCGGTGGCGAACAGCCGCTGGATCACCAGGTCGTGGAGGTCGCGGGCGATCCGGTCGCGGTCCTGGAAGACGGCGAGCCGCTGCTGGTCCCGCTGGCCCTCGGCGAGCCGCAGGGCGAGCGCGGCCTGCGAGGCGAAGGTCTCGGCGAGCTGCTTCTCCGCCTCGGTGAACGGCAGCGCACCGCGCGGGCGCCAGACGCAGAGCCCGCCCAGCACCCGGCCGGCCGCGACCATCGGCACCGCCATCGACGGGCCGAAGTTGCGCGCCAGCCGCATCACCACGGTCGGGTCGCTGGACATGTCGTCCAGGTAGACGCTCTCGCCCCGGAGGAGCCGGGAGGCGAAGCTGTCCTTCGGCAGCAGCTCGCCGCGGACGAACTCGGCGACCTCGCCGGAGGCGTGGGCCACCCGCATCTGCCCGTCGTCGCCGTCCTCGGTCGGCAGCAGGATCATGCCGAGCGCGGCGTCCGCGAGCTCCCGGACCTGCTCGGCCGCGACGGTCAGCGCGACCTGCGCCTCGTCGGTGGAGAGCAGGGCGGTGGTGACGGCGGCCGCGCCCGCGATCCACCGCTCACGGCGCAGGCCCTCCTCGTAGAGCCGGGAGTTCTCGATCGCGACGCCCGCCGCCGCGGCGAGCGCGTGCACGACCTGCTCGTCCTCGGGGGTGAACGCGCCGCCGCCCTTCTTCTCGGTGAGGTAGAGGTTGCCGAACACCTCGTCCCGGATCCGGATCGGCTCGCCGAGGAAGGTCCGCATCCTCGGGTGGTGCGACGGGAACCCGGAGGAGCGCGGGTCGGCGCCGAGGTCGGTGAGGCGCAGCGGCTCGGGCCGGTCGATCAGCGCGCCGAGGATGCCGCGGCCGGCCGGCAGTTCGCCGATCTCGGCGGCGGTCGCGTCGTCGATCCCGACGTGGATGAAGTCCGCCAGGCCGTGGCCGCCGGGCGCGATCACCCCGAGCGCCGCGTACCGGGCGTCGACCAGTTCGGCGGCGCCGGTGGCGATCCGGTGCAGCGTGGCGTGCAGGTCGAGGCCGGAGCCGACCGAGACCACGGCCTCCAGCAGCCGCTGCATCCGGTCGGTGACGGCGGCGGCCGACTGGAGACGTTCCGCCACCTCGGTGACCAGGGTGTCCAGCCCGAGCGAGGAGATCTCGGGCACCCGGTGGGGTGTCGGGTCCGGCCCCGGGGCCGGTGCCGGGCGGGACGCGGCGGCGTTGGGCAGGTCTGGCGTGGGGTCCATGGTGACGAGCGTAGTTTGTACGGTTTTCTGCCGAAGGGTCGCGCGACTTTCTGCCGAAGGGCGGCGCGATCCGTCAGCGCCCGGCCAGGCTCTCCTCCAGCGGCCCGCCGGCCTCCAGCAGCCCGTCCGCCTCCAGCTCGCGCTCCCGCATCGCCCGCAGCCGGCCGCCGGGCAGGGCCACCAGCTCCGACCAGGTGCCGCGCTCGGCCACCCGGCCCCCGTCCAGCACCAGCACCTCGTCGACGGTGGTGTCGTCCAGGCCGGCCAGCCGGTGGGTGATCAGCACGGTGGTCCGGCCGGCCGTGGCGGCCAGCAGGTCGGCGGTGAGCGCGTCGGCGGTGGGCAGGTCGAGGTGCTCGGCGGGCTCGTCCAGGACCAGCACCGGGAAGTCGGCCAGCAGCGCTCGGGCGAGCGCGAGCCGCTGGCGCTGGCCGCCGGAGAGCCGCGCGCCGTGCTCGCCGACCATGGTGTCGAGTCCGGCCGGGAGGGTGTCGGTCCAGTCGAGCAGCCGGGCGGCGGCCAGCGCCGCGCGCAGTTCGTCCTCGGTGGCGGCGGGCCGGGCGAGGCGCAGGTTCTCCCGGAGCGAGCTGTCGAAGACGTGGGCGTCCTGGGCGCAGAGCCCGATCACCCGGCGGACGTCGTCCCCCGCCAGCTCCCGGCTGTCCACAGCCTGTGGACAGCCTGCGGCGAGCGTGACGCTGCCCGCCGTCTGGTCCAGGAACCGCAACAGCGTGTGGGCCAGCGTGGTCTTGCCGGAGCCGGACGGGCCGACCACGGCGATCCGGCGGCCGGGCGCGAGGTCGAGGTCGACGCCGGCCAGCGCGTCCACCGTCTGCCCGGGGTGCCGGACGGTCAGCCCGCGCACCGCGACCGGCAGCGGCCGGTCGGGCAGGGCGGCGGGGTGCTCCGGCTCGGCGACCACGGCGGGCGCGTCCAGCACCTCGGCCAGCCGGGCCGCGGCGGCCCTGCTGCGCCGCCTGGCCTGCACGGCGAGCGGCATCCCGGTGACGGCCTCGAAGGCGGCCAGCGGGGTCAGCACCACCACCGCCAGGCAGACCGGCGCCAGCGCGCCGCCCTGCACGCCCTGGATGCCGACGGCGGCGGCGCCGGCCACGGTCAGCCCGGTGAGCAGCGCGATCAGCCCGGTGCCGAGCGCCGTGGTGGCGGCCGAGCGGGCGGCGAGACCGGTCAGCGCGGCGTCGGCGGAGCGGACGGCGGCCAGCCGGCCGGGCAGCGCACCGGCGACGGTCAGCTCGGCGGTCCCGGTGAGGGCGTCGACCACGGCGGTGGACAGCCGCCCGCGGGCCGGTGCCTGCCGTTGCTCGGCGCCGGCCGACCAGCGGGCGGCCAGCTCCGGGACCACGGCCCCGGCCAGCAGCAGTCCGAGGCCGAGCACCAGACCGGCGGCCGGCAGGAAGGCGGCCATCGCGACGGTGGCGGCCAGCGACACCACGGCGGCGACGGCGGCCGGCAGCCGCCAGCGCAGGTAGTGGTCCTGGATCGCGTCGACGTCGGCGACCAGCCGGGAGAGCAGGTCGCCGCGCCGGAAGGCGGGCAGCCCGGCCGGGGCGAGCACGGTCAGCCGGCGGTGGACGGCGGCCCGGAGCGTGCCCAGGGTGCGCAGCACGGCGTCGTGCGAGACCAGCCGCTCGGCGTAGCGGAAGACGCTCCGGCCGATGCCGAAGGCGCGCACCGAGGTGACGGCCATCATCAGGTAGAGGACGGGCGGCATCTCGGAGGCGCGGGAGATCAGGTAGCCGGAGGTGGCCATCAGCGCGACGGCGCAGCCGAGGGCGAGTGCGCCGAGCAGCACGGAGAGCGCCAGCCGGGGCTTCACCGGCTCCGTCCCGGTCCCCTCCGCGCCGTCCGCCCCGCCGTCGTCCGCGACCGGCACCGGCCGGCCGCTGTGCGCGGGCACCGGCGGCCGGGGCCCGGCGGGCACCGCCGGCCCGGCCAGCCGGACCCGCCGGTCGGCGGCCGCCAGCAGCGCCGGCCGGTGGGCGACCAGCAGCACGGTGCGTGCCGGGTCGGCGGCCAGGGCCCGGACGGCGTCCACCACGGCGGCCTCCGACTCGCCGTCGAGGTGGGCGGTCGGCTCGTCCAGCAGCACCAGCGGCCGGTCCTCGGCGAGCAGCACCCGGGCGAGCGCCAGCCGCTGCCGCTGGCCGGCCGACAGTCCGGCGCCGTCCTCGCCCAGCCGGGTGGCGAGCCCCTGCGGCAGCCGCTGCACGAAGTCGAGCGCGTGCGCGGCCCGCAGCGCCGTCCGCAGCTCGTCCTCCCCGGCGTCCGGCCGGTAGAGCCGCAGGTTGTCGGCGACGGTGCCGGCGAACAGGTGCGGGTGCTGCGGCACCCAGGCGATCTGGCGGCGCCAGCTCTCCGGCTCCAGCCCGGCCAGGTCGTACGCCCGCCCGTCGGCGGCGGTGACCGTGACGGTGCCGGCGGCGGGTGCGGTGAGTCCGAGCAGGACGGCGAGCAGGGTGGACTTCCCGGCCCCGCTCGGTCCGGTGAGCGCGGTGGTCTCCCCCGGCCGGAGCGTCAGGGCGGCGCCGTCCAGCGCGGGGGCCGTCCGGCCGGGGTGGCGCACGGTCAGGGCCTCGCAGGCGATCACGGCGCCGCCGAGGGCGGGCGCGGTGACGGTTCCCGCCGCCGGGAGCGGCGTCTCCAGCACCTGGAAGAGCTCGTCGGCCGCGGTGAGGCCCTCGACGCTGGAGTGGTACAGCGCGCCGACCTGGCGGATCGGGAAGTACACCTCGGGGGCCAGGATCAGGATCAGCAGCCCGGTCTCCAGGTCGAGCGTGCCGTCCACCAGCCGGAAGCCGATGGAGACCGCGACCAGCGCCACCGAGAGGGTGGAGAGCAGCTCCAGTGCGAAGGAGGAGATGAAGGCGATCCGCAGGGTGCGCAGGGTGGCCCGGCGGTAGTCGGCGGTGATTCGGGCGATGCCGGCGGCCTGGGCGCGGGCCCGGTTGAACACCTTGAGGGTGGGCAGCCCGGCGACCACGTCCAGGAAGTGGTGCGAGAGCCGGGACAGGGTGGCCCACTGGCGGTCCATCCGGGCCTGGGTCGCCATGCCGATCAGCACCATGAAGAGCGGGATCAGCGGCAGCGTCCCGGCGATGATCGCGGCCGAGGCGAGGTCGACCCCGGCGATCCGCAGCAGCACGATCACCGGGACGACCACGGCGAGCGCCAGCTGCGGCAGGTAGCGGGCGAAGTAGTCGTCGAGCGCGTCGATGCCGCGGGTGGCGAGGGTGGTGAGCTCGCCGGTGCGCCGGCCCGCCAGGTAGGCGGGGCCGAGCGCGGTGGCGTGGTCGAGCAGCCGGCGCCGCAGGGTGGACTTCACCCGGGCGACGGACCGGTGCGCGGTGAGCTCGGTGAGCCAGCCGACCAGCCCCCGCCCGACCGCGGTGAGCGCCAGCAGCACCAGCGGGGTGGTCAGCTCGCCGAGCGTGGCCCGCTGCTGGAAGGCGCGGACCACGATCTCGGCGATCAGGCCCGCCTGGGCGACCACCAGGGCCGCGCCCACCGCGCCGAGGACCACCGATCCGGCGAGGAAGGCACGGGTGGTGCGGGCGTGTGCGAGCAGGCGGGGGTCGACCGGCTTCATGGCGTCAGGCCTGGTCGAGGGCGGCGGCCGGGTCGTGCCCGGGGATGTGCTGGACGCCGATGCGCCGGCGGAACACCCAGTACGTCCAGCCCTGGTAGAGCAGCACGAGCGGGGTGAAGACGGCGGCCACGATGGTCATCAGCTTCAGCGTGTACGGCGAGGAGGCCGCGTTGGTGACGGTCAGGCTCCAGTCGGCGTTCAGGGTGGACGGCATCACGTCCGGGAAGAGCGACAGGAAGAGCATCGCGACCGCGGCCACCACGGTCGCCCCGGAGAGGACGAACGCCCAGCCCTCGCGGGCCAGCCCGTTGGCGACCAGCGCGCCGGCCAGGGCCAGCACCGCGACCACCAGCGCGGCCAGGCTCCAGCCGTTGCCGCTGTCGGCCTGGGTCCAGACCAGGAAGGCCGACGCCAGCGCCGCCGTCACCAGGCCGAGCCGCAGGGCCATGGCCCGGGCCCGGTCCCGGATCCCGCCGACCGTCTTGAGCGCGGCGAACAGCGCGCCGTGGAAGGTGAAGAGGCTGAGCGTCACCAGGCCGCCGAGGAGGGCGTACGGGTTGAGGAGGTCCCAGAGGGTGCCGACGTAGTTCTTCTGCGCGTCGATGTCGACGCCGCGGACGATGTTGGCGAAGGCCACGCCCCAGAGGAAGGCCGGGAGCAGCGAGGTCCAGAAGATGGCCTCCTCCCAGTTCCGCTGCCAGCGCGGCTCCGGCCGCTTGGCCCGGTACTCGAAGGCGACGCCGCGGACGATCAGGCAGACCAGGATGACCAGCAGCGGGACGTAGAAGCCGCTGAACAGCGTGGCGTACCAGTCCGGGAAGGCCGCGAAGGTGGCGCCGCCGGCGGTCAGCAGCCAGACCTCGTTGCCGTCCCAGACCGGGCCGATGGTGTTGATCAGGACGCGCCGCTCGGCGGTGTTGCGGGCCAGCGGCTTGGTCAGGATGCCGATGCCGAAGTCGAAGCCCTCAAGGAAGAAGTAGCCGGTCCACAGGACGGCGATCAGGACGAACCAGACGTCGTGGAGTTCCATGGTCAATCGGTCCTATCGATCCTCAGTAGTCCTCAGTGGTCCTCAGCGGGCGTCAGTAGGCGAAGGCGAGCGGCTTGTCGGCGTCGTCGTCCCGGGACGGGCCGCGCAGCGACGGGTCCTCGGCGGGCGGCTGCTCGGAGGTGACCGGGCCGGCCTTCGCGTACTTGACCAGCAGCCGGACCTCGATCACGGCGAGGATCGCGTAGAGCACGGTGAAGGTGGTCAGGGCGCCGATCTGCATGCCGACGCCGACGTTCGGCGAGACGGCGCTCGCGGTCGTCATCAGCCCGAAGACGGCCCACGGCTGGCGGCCCATCTCGGTGAAGATCCAGCCGAAGCTGTTGGCGATCAGCGGGAACCCCATGGTGAGGATGCCGATCCGCCAGCTCCACTTGGTGAGGAACGGGCCCAGCTCCCGCTTGGGGGTGAGCATCAGCCTGGGCACCTCGGTCTCGCCGGTGCGGAACTCCGGTGCCAGGAGGAACCGCTTCCTGGTGGTCCAGAGCCCGACCAGGCCGGCCACGAAGGAGGTCATCCCGAAGCCGATCATGAGGCGGAAGCCCCAGTAGGTGACGAAGATGCTCGGGATGTAGTCCTTCGGGTTACCGCCGTACTTGGCGGCCTCGGCGTTGGCCGTGTCGTTGATGCCGGGGACGGACGAGCTGAAGTCGCTGTTGGCGAGGAAGGAGAGTATCCCCGGGATCTCCAGCTCCACCGAGTTGTGGCCCTTGCCGACGTCGCCGACCGCGAAGACCGAGAAGGGCGCCGGCGCCTGCGTGTCCCAGAGGGCCTCGGCGGCGGCCATCTTCATCGGCTGCTGGCGGAACATCACCTTGGCGAGCGAGTCGCCGCTGAGCGCGGTGCCGAGGCCGAAGACGACGGCGAGGACGAGACCGAGGCGCAGCGAGGTCCGCATCACGGCGGTCTTCCTGGCATCGGCGGTCTCGGGCCGGCGCTTGGCCTTCCAGAGGTGGAACGAGGCGATGCCGACCATGAAGGCCGCGCCGGTGAGGAAGGCCGCGGTCAGGGTGTGCAGCACGACGGTGACGGTGGTGTCCTGGAACAGCACCCGTGCGATGTCGGTGAGCTGCGCCTTGCCGGTGGCCGGGTCGATCGTGTACCCGGTCGGGTGCTGCATCCAGGAGTTGGCGGCCAGGATGAAGTAGGCGGAGAGCACGGTGCCGAGCGAGACCATCCACATGCAGGCGCAGTGCAGCTTCTTCGGCAGCTTGTCCCAGCCGAAGATCCAGAGCCCGATGAAGGTCGACTCGAAGAAGAAGGCGATCAGCGCCTCCATCGCGAGCGGGGCGCCGAAGACGTCACCGACGAACCGGGAGTAGTCCGACCAGTTCATGCCGAACTGGAACTCCTGGACGATGCCGGTGACCACGCCCATCGCGATGTTGATCAGGAAGAGCTTCCCCCAGAACTTGGTGGCGTGGAAGTACTTCTCCTTGTTCGTCCGCACCCAGGCGGTCTCCAGCCCGGCGACTATCGCGGCCAGGCTGATGGTGAGCGGGACGAAGAGGAAGTGGTAGACGGTGGTGATGCCGAATTGCCATCGCGCGATGGTCTCGTGAGCGATTGCCAGTTCCACGTCGCCCTCTCTCCAACCGACCTGTCACAGGTCACGTTCCGGACAAACTTCACAAACGTCATCTATAGCCGTAGACCACTGCTCAACGGCGCAAGCTTGTCCGCTTGTGAACGTGAACACGTTCACAAGGGCCAGTATCCATCATGCTTACGAGTGATTTGCAGGCGGGGTGGGTTTGACCGGCGGCGATGCCGTGCGCACAGTCTGCGAAGTCGTCCGGGGCCGCCACAACGAGCGGGCCGGGCGAGTGCGGTGATGATCTTGGACGGTCCGGCGCTTGACAGGCGCCGGACCGTCCGCTTCGGCCTAGTGGCTGCCGTACGGGCGGGTGATGATCTCCAGCCCGTGGCCGGCCGGGTCGAGGAAGTACAGCCCCCGGCCGCCGTGGTGGTGGTTGATCTCGCCGGGCAGCTTCATGTGCGGGTCGGCGTAGTAGGCAATGCCGTCCGCCTCGATCCGGGCGAAGGCCGCGTCGAACTCCTCGTCCGAGACGAGGAACGCGTAGTGCTGCAGGACGATCGACTCCGCCGGAACCGTCGCGAAGTCGAGGGTGACGCCGTTGTCCGTGGCCACCGGGACGAACGGCCCCCACTGGGCCCCGACCTCAAGGCCGAGGACTCCCGCCAGGAACTCGGCGGACTCCCGGTTGTCCCGGGCGTGGACGATCGTGTGGTTGAACTGGACTGCCATGGTTCGAATGCCTCCGTAAGGCACTCACGGGCTACCTCCATGCCTCACCCGGACGGTGACCGACACGCGATGCCGTACCCCGATCCTAGAACCGCCCCCCGGCTCCCCCGCAAGGCTGTTTTCCGGCCTGTGCCAGACTCCCTCTCCATGCGGACGATGCAGACGATCATCGAGTCGATGGCCGGGCGGCTGGCCGGGGTACCGGGCGTCGTCGGGGTGGCGCTGGGCGGCAGCCGGGCCCGCGGGGAGCACCGGCCGGAGTCCGACTGGGACCTCGGCGTCTACTACCGCGGCGCCCTCGACCTCGACGCCCTGCGCGAGCTCGCCGGCCCCCGCTTCGAGGTGGCCGGCCCCGGCGAATGGGGGCCGTGGGTCAACGGCGGGGCCTGGCTGGAGATCGACGGGGTGGCGGTGGACTGGATCCTGCGCGACCTCGACCGGGTCGGACGGGTCTGGGCGGACTGCCGGGCCGGCCGCTACGAGGTCGGCATGCAGGCCGGACACCCGCTGGGGTTCTGGTCGCCCTGCTACCCGGGCGAGTTGGCGCTCGGCCGCATCCTGGCCGACCCGGACGGCGAGCTCTCCTCGCTCCGGACCGCGCTGGCCGACTATCCCGAACCCCTGCGGGCCGCGCTGACGGCGAGCACCTGGGAGGCGGAGTTCCTGCTCGCCGGAGCCGCCAAGGGCGCGGCCCGGGCGGACACGCTGTACGTCGCGCTCTGCCTCTCGCGCGCCGTCGGCATCCTCGTCCAGGCCCTGCACGCCGACGCCCGCCGCTGGTGCCTCAACGAGAAGGGCGCCTTCGACGTCGCCGCGGGCCTGCCGGCCGCCCCGGCCGGCTTCGGGCCGCGCGCCCGCCGGCTGCTCGCCGCACCGGGGGACACCCGGGAGGAGCTGGCGGCCACCGTCGCGGACGCCCGCACCCTGGTCGCCGAGACCGTCGCCGCGCTCCGCGCCTCGGCATCGGCGTAGCGGGGGCGGCAGGCGGCGACGGCAGGCGGTAGGCGGTGGGCGGCGACGGCGGCGGGCGACGGCGGCGGGCGTGGGCGGCCGCGGTCAGGGCCGCCCGAGCAGATGCGTTCCGGCGGTCGAGGGGCCGCGGGCGGTGAAGTACTCGGTGAACCCGCGGAGGAACTCCACCTCGGTGATGACACCGTCCCCGTCCACGTCCAACTGCCGGAACCCGTGGGAGAGTTCGGCGGGGTGCACACGCCGCCCGCCGAACACCGCCCGGTACTCGTCGGCGTCGAGGGTGCCGCTGCCGTCGGTGTCGGCGGCGGCGAAGACGGCACGCAGGGCGGGCAGCAGGCCGCGTTCGAGGTAGTCGGGGTCGCGGTCGCAGCCGGCCAGGGTCGCGGCGACGAACTCGGCCCGGTCGATCCGCCCGTCGCCGTCGGTGTCCATGGTCGCGCGGAGCTGCCCCCACCAGTCCTCGAAGGCGGCGCGGACGCGGTCCTCGGCCTCCTCGGTGAGCTCCAACTGCCAGCAGACGTTGTGCGCCATGGCCTGGAGGTCGTGTGCGGTGACGTAGCCGTCGCCCGTCTGGTCGAGGACCTGGTCGAAGAACCGGTCCAGTCGGGGCGGCCGGGTGTCCTCCCGGGGCGGGCGGCGCCGGGGCGGCACGACCGGCCGCCGGAAGCGGTAGCGGCGCTGCTCGGGCAGCCTGGTCATCAGTGCCCGGCCGCCGTGGTGCAGCAGCCGGGAGAGCAGCGCCGCGCGGCGGGTGCGGACCAGGCCGAAGCGCTCGCGGTAGACGGCCGGGAGGTCGGCGACGGTGAGGGTGGTGACGACCCGGGCGGCGACCGCCCGCAGCAGCCGCCAGCCGGCCGGCCCGAGCCAGTGCAGCCGCCGCGGGCAGGGCGCCTCGTGCAGCATCTCGTACAGCAGGTGGCGCGCCTGGTCGGTGAACTCCAGCTGCTCGCGCGCCATCGTGCGGATGTAGCCGGGGAGTTCGGCCGCCGTGCGCGGCAGGGCGCCCTCGGGAAGCCGGAACGCGGCGACGACCGCGGTGAACTCCCCGTACACCGATTCCAGTTCGGTCGCGGTGTACGGATCCCCGCTCAACTCGCGCATGGCGACGACGGATTCGAAGAGGGTGAGGAGCACCCAGGCCCGGGTGGCCGGGTCGTGGGAGTCGTACGGCCGGCCGTCCGGGGTGGTGCCGCGGATCCGCCGGTGGGCGCGGTCGAGCCGCCCGACCTCGCGGTGCAGCGCCTCCTCGTCGGCCTGGAACAGCTGTTGGCCGCTGCCCATGGTGTGCTCGACCCGCCGCCAGGGGTGGCCGCGGTAGGTGGAGTGCTCGGTCATCCCCGCCGAGACCACCGGGTGGGAGGCCTGGAGGACCAGCAGCCGCCAGGCCACGAGCGCGACCCGCCACTCACTGAGATCGCGCCGGAAGGAAACGCCCGGCCCGGGCGGCGGCAGCGGCATCGGAACGGCCCTTCGTCGTTCTGCGGATTCCCCGTCGGCGGCGGCCTTCCCGCTGGGCCGACGGGAAAACTCCCCCAGAATTAGACGGATTTACCTACCGCCCCTGATGTACCTACTGCCCCTGGGAGGCGGCAGCGAGCCCCTGGGCCAGCGCACCCAACTCCGCGAGGTCCTCCGGCCCCAGGCGCAGCGAGGCCGCGGCCACGTTCTCGTCCAGGTGGGCCGGCGAGGAGGTGCCCGGGATGGCCAGGACCGCCGGTGAGACGGCGAGCAGCCAGGCCAGCATCACCTGGGCCCGGGTGGCCCCGTGCCGCTCGGCGACCCGCCGGAGCGCCGGGTGGTCGGGCACGCCGGTGCCGCCGAGCGGGAAGAACGGGACGAAGCCGATGCCCCGGGCCTCGCAGTCCGCCAGCATCCCGTCGCCGTGCTCGGTGTCCAGGACGCTGAACTTGTTCTGCACCGCGACCACCGGCGCGATCGCCTCCGCCTCGGCGAGCTGCGCCGCGTTGACGTTGCTGACGCCGAGGTGCCGGATCAGTCCCTCCTCGCGCATCGCGGCCAGGGCCTCGAAGGGCGCGGAGATCGACGACTGGGTGGGCATCCGCCGCAGGTACACCAGGTCGAGTCGGTCCACGCCCAGCTCCCGCAGGTTGCGGTGGACGGCCTCGCGCAGCTCCGCCGGGCCGGCCGGGTTCATCCAGGTGCCGTCGGGCTCGCGGCCCGGGCCGACCTTGGTGGCGATCACCAGGTTCTCCGGGTACGGGTACAGGGCCTCCCGGATCAGCGTGTTGGCGAAGACGTCCCGGAAGAAGTAGAACCACGCGGTGTCAATGTGGTCAATGCCGAGCTCGACCGCCCGGCGCAGCACGGCACGGCTCTGCTCGGGATCGCAGGCCGGGCCCTGCCAGTCCCGCATGGGCAGCTTCATCGCGCCGAAGCCCATCCGGGACACCGGCAGGTCGCCGCCGAGGAGCAGGGAACCGGACGCGGTGACATGAGGTGAGGTCGTCATGGCATCAAGCCTCCGGCGCGCTCGCCAACCCGCCGTCCGATCTGGCAGCTTGCTGCCATGAGTACCGATCCGATCATCACCCTGCACGGCGAGGAGGAGCTCGTCCGGCTCGCCGGCCACCTCTTCGTCGGCTCCCGCGAGGAGTTCCTGGTCGCGGCCGCCGACCTGGTGACCTGGTCCCCCGGCGTCAACGCCGCCTTCCGCGAGGGCAAGCGGCCGCACGTCGTCCCCGGCCTCACCATGCGCAAGCTGTACACCCGGCGGGCGATGGCCGACCCGGAGTCGGTGCGGCGGCTGCTGCGGATCTCCGCCTCCGGCATCGAGGTCCGGATCTGCGACGGACCACTGGCCCGCGAGGCGATCATCATCGACCGGCGCACCGCGATCCTGGCCGGCGCCCCGGTGCGCGGCGTCCGGACGTACACCGTGGTGCACTCGCCGGAGGTCGTCGACGGCGTCCGCTCGCTGTTCCGCGCCACCTGGGAGACCGCCACCGACCTCGCCGACTGCGCCGCCCCACCGGACCTCAGCGAGCAGGCCCGGCACATCCTGCGCACCCTCGCCGCCGGCCACACCGACGAGACCGGAGCCCGCCTGCTCGGCCTCTCGCTGCGCACCTACCGCCGCCGCGTCGCCGAGGTCATGACCGCCCTCGGCGCCACCTCCCGCTTCCAGGCGGGGCTGCTGGCCCAGGGCCTGGCAGGGGAGGGCGTCAGCCCCGACGACCGCCGGTGACCCCCGGACCGATCACGAACCCCTTCGCCGGCCCCTCCGGGATCACGGCCTCCTCGCCGTACGGCGTCCGGGCCGAGCAGGCGTACGCGCCGCGCTCGGTGTCGGGGCCGGTGAGGACGGTGACGGCGCCGCCGTCGTCGTAGTCGTCGATGATGACGTACACGGGGATTCCCGCCGCCGCGTAGGCGCGGTGCTTGAGCACGAGGTCGCGGCGGCGGGCCTCGCTGCCGGGGGAGACCGTCTCGACCACCAGGGCGACACCGGAGGCGAGCACGCCAAGGGCCTCGGGGTGCTCGATCTCGTCGGCGTCGTCGGGCGCCACGAAGACGTCCGGGACCAGCACCTTGAGGCCGGCGATCACGTTGCCGTCCTGGGCCGGCCCGAGTCCGCTACCGGTCAAGTGCCGGTCCAGTGCGCGGCTCAACCGTCGATTGACGCTGAAATGGCGGTGCCCGCCAGTGGGTGACATCTCGATGGCCCCCTCAATGATCTCCGCCCGGAAGCCCTCCGGAACGTCCATCGCCTTCCACACCTGCCACAGCGCCTGGTCCAGGTCCACGACGGTCTCCTCGGCTACGAGCGCGGTCATTGAGACACCTCTTCCCGTCCAGTGTGGTCGGCTCGCGTCAGTTGCACCAAGCCGCAGCCGTACGGTCGCATGCGACCGGCCAGCCAAACTGGCAAAGAGTAAGAGTTCACCCGATCAGGTGGTTTGCCGACGTTGCAACGCCGTGGGGGGGGGGGGGGGGACCGCCGCACCCCACCCCGTGTATTAGCGGGCGGCAACCCCACCCCGCCCGGAACGGTGTGGTTGGGGAGTCACACGGCAGAGGGG